>JAYUTD010000592.1:0-6678 GCA_043755305.1 Saprospiraceae bacterium | reverse complement strand
ATGGCAAATGTTTAAAAATAAATTTATACCGCTTTAATAAACATTTACAGCTTGCACGAACTCCACATTTCGCTTAGTTATTCTTATAAGCTGGCCTTTCTTGCTTTATATGTCTTTGCTCTCTTAAGGAGTTTCACTATTTCAAACCATATTACTGAAATGAAACCAATTGTTATACAAGTCAATAATTGCCGTCCAGTTAAAGGACTAAACCCAAAAAATATTGTCAATGGTTCAAGGGTAAGGATAAGTCCTACAATGGCAATTGTTATGAAAATTATTAATGGAACCATATTGTTTTTATACTTTAAGGTAGACAAAATGGAATAATAAAATGAGCGATTTACTAATGTGAGAAAAATGTTTGCTGTAATCAATACAGTGAAAGTCATGGTTCGCGTAAGTGCTTCATCATAACCTTTTATTACTGAATACTGGTAAACAAACAGTGTTCCTGCAGTGATGAATAATCCTTGAACAATGCTAATGGATAGTTCTCTCCAATTGAAGAAAGTTGTTGTTAGTGGCTTGGGTTTTTGCAACATTGTATTTGCCTCAATTGGTTCGTTTTCATAAATGATAGAACAAGTCGGCCCCATTATTATTTCTAAAAAAATGATGTGAACAGGTGAGAAAATATTCGGATAAATCCACCCCAAAGATAAAGGAATAAGAACTGTGAGAATGATTGGAATGTGTATGGATATGATGTATTGAATTGCTTTTTTAAGATTGGTATATATCTTCCTGCCCATAGCAATTGCGTCCACCATGTTAGACAAATCGTCTTCTAACAAAATTAGTGACGCTGCTTGCTTTGCTATTTCTGCGCCCTTTTTTCCCATTGCAATTCCAATATGTGCTGCTTTCAATGCCGGACCATCATTCACGCCATCACCTGTCATTGCCACTATTTGGTTGTTTGATTTTAAAGCGTTGATTATTTTTAGTTTGGCATCAGGAAACATTCTTGTAAAAATGGCAGTATTCATTGCGCAGGTCTGCAAATCTTTTTCAGACAATTCCATTAGCTCATCTCCTGAAATCGTTTTGTCGTAACCCTTAAAGCCAATTTGTTTTGCAATTGAAGTGGTAGTGGCTGCATTATCTCCAGTAATAATTTTTACTTTAATTCCTGCTGTGTAAAAATCATTCAAAACGCTTTGGATGTTTTTTTTAGGTGGGTCGTAAAAAGCAACGATACCTTTAAATTGAAAAGATAAATCTTGTTGATTTTCCGGATAGCTATTGCCTTCATAATTAGAAACTCCAACACCTAAAACTCTGTAGCCCTCGGTTGCTAAAAGTTGAATGGCAGTGTGAATGTCTTTCTTTTCTTTTTCTGTGACTTTTGAAGCTTTTATTAATGCTTCTGGAGCTCCTTTAGCTGCTATGACTCTGTTGCCTTTTTTATCTGAAAATATATGTGTCATCATTGGCGGTTTGCCGCCTAGAGGATATTCATGAATGAGTTTGTAATTTGGTCGTTCGTCATTTTGCGTTATTTCTGTGTAGGTTCGGTGCAATTCCACTTCCATTGGGTCAAAGGGAATAGGCTCGCTTGCCCACATTGCCAATTCTATTAGTTCCTTTTCGTCACCGTTTAATTCATCTTCCGGGTTAATTATTAAATTGCTTTTTAACACAAATAATTTTGCCAAACTCATTTTATTTTCTGTAATGGTGCCTGTTTTATCCGTACAAATAACAGTAGCACTACCTAAGGTCTCAACCGTTTTCATCTGCTTTACTACAATGCCAGTTTTCATTAAGCGCCAAGCCCCTAATGCCATAAATGTAGAGAACGCAACAGGGATTTCTTCGGGCAAAATGCTCATTGCCAGGGTGAACGACCGCAATAAGCTTTTCAATATATTTTGCGACTGCCAATAGTTAATTGCCAAAACAATGATAAAAACAACAGCTCCAGCAATCGCCATCCATTTTACAAAATTGGTTATTTGTATTTCTAAAGGTGTTTTTTCTTCATCTATTCCTTCTAAGCTTGTTCCAATTTTACCTAATTTGGTATTGTTGCCAATAGTGGTAATTTTTGCTATGGCTAAACCACTTGCAACTGTTGTACCGCTATAAATAAATTTATCTTCTTTTTCTTTATCTTTAAAAACAGCAAGTGATTCACCAGTTAACATAGATTCATTTACTGAAAAGTCGTTTGATTGAATAATGGTGCCGTCTGCTGTAATTGAGGTGCCTTCTTCAACCATTAGAAAGTCCCCCATTACAATGTCTTCACTTTTTATTTCTTTGATTTTACCATTGCGAATGACCTTACAGCTGGGTTGTAAAAAATCTTTTAGCTTTTCTAAAGCATTTTTGCTTCTAGAAAATTGATATAAAGAAATGGAAGTAATGAAGATAATAGCAACGAACAAAAAAATTCCGTTTCCTGTTTCACCACTAATGAAATAGATAGTAGACGCCAACAATAGTATTATTATCATTGGGTCTTGGGCAATTCGTTTTAGGGTATCTAAGAAGTTGTTATCTTTTTTATAGTCTAATTTATTTTGCCCAAATTTCTCCCTTGCAAGAATTACTTGTTTGTCATCTAAGCCTATTATGTTGAATTGATTTTCAGACATAGTTGAAGATAGTTAAAATTGTCTGAGATTTGATATATCTGTATTTAAAAACAGAATTTTTTTAATCGTCTTTTTCGTTTTCTGAATTCTCAGTTGAAACGTTAGCTCCGTTCACAATTTCTGTATGTCTGATTTGACCACCAAGATAACCTGTTCTTGCAACCAGCCCGAAACTAATTAGAGAAATAAATAAAATCACAAAGGCTGTCGTTCTTGTTAATGGAGATTTTCTAATAGTCAAGAATAAACCTAAAATAGATGCAACTCCCAAGATGATTAGTGAGATTAAAGCAAACAGTGCAAATTCCTCGTGTGTCTTAATTGTGGCTTCAACAACACCTTGTATGTTTTCAACCGTTTCTTCTGCCGCCTCACCTGTCAGGTACGCAATGCCAGCTCCAATTGCAGAAATTATTAAAAGGTTGTACGCAGCAATCTTTGTTTGATTGCTATTTGTCCAAAGTCCGTGAGCAAGGACGAGTCCACCCAAGATTGAACCGAAAATAGGAAGATGGGTAATGAGTAAGTGAATATGTGTTTGATTCATTTTTAATTTATTTTGGTCAAAGGTTATAACTATATTTTGATATAAAGAGTATAGAAGCCATATTGAGAAATTAATTATTGAAAAACGATAAATTTTTCTCTGTCTGTTAATGAAAAGTCACAATGTTTGGGTGCTGTTGTATAAGTATTACCGCAAGCAGGGCAAACAAAATATTTAGACGGCAAACTTTTTAAGGTATTACTATTAATATCTCCCAATACTTGTTCAAAAAAGAATTTATGTTTTAGTTCTGTTTTCATTGCATACGTCAGACTTAAAAAGGCAATTTGATTGCCTGCTGTTTCTGCTGTTTTTAAAAAATCAGGGTACATTGATTTAGCTTCATAGGCTTCTCCTTCTATGTCGTCATGTAAATTCTCTTTTGTGGTTTTAACATTGTATTCAGGAGTTATTGTGGGAACAGTTGCTCCGGCATCTTCTATAACAGCTTTGTGATTTATAGCGTGTATGTTTTCTGCTGCTGAAACTGCATTGTATAGCAAGGCAATGTTATGGTAACCTTCTTCTTCTGCTTTCTTTGAAAACGCTTCATATTTTGCAGTTGCTGTCTTTTCTCCTTTATATGCTGCTTGCATATTTTCAATTGTCTTGGTTTCTGCGTCCATATGTTCTTTAGTTGTTGTTTTTACTTCTGTCTTCATATTGTCGCAAGAAGATATTATTAAGCAACCAATAGTTGCTATGGGTAAATAATATTTTAGGAATAACTTTTTCATTTTGTCTAATTTTATAATGATTATTAATTTGTGCATCTGAATTATTTCAAATAACATCTTAAAGGTCGTCATACTATACCGTTATTTATATGATAATTATCACCAGTTAGAATGATTATTAAATCAGATGAATTCCTCCTTTCTTATTTTTGGTTGATTTTATGTCGTAAAGTTTACACATTTGTCCGAATGTCAAACTGTCTAATGTCTTTTGTCGAGTTCAGAAAATAGGAATGTAAGTTTGTTTCGAAGCGGTCGGTTAGGCTTGCGTATAACTTATTTAAGGGCACAGTAAAAATACTCATTCGAGGTGAGTTGCATTTCTAATCCACTTGCCTTCAACACTGTCTTTTCAGCATTTGACATTAAAAATATTTTCAATTCAATGTTTATTGATGGACTATTACAACGCAAATCTTATAGGAATACATTTATAAATTTATGTTCGAAACCATTAGATTGTATACTACTAAAAACAAAATAAAACCTAAAAAGATACCACGATAATATTTATAGAAACCATGGCATTTTAATCCAATGATAGTTTTATATCATCTCTGTCATCTTCGCTATTTGTACCAAAGCTGTGGTATCTCTCACCCCTAATCTTTCGATCATATTGCTGCGGTGATTGCCAACGGTGTTAACACTGATGAATAACTTTTGCGCAATGGCTTTCGTATCCATATCTTCTGCTATAAGATTTAGGATTTCTTTTTCCCTGCTGCTTAGCAAGTCGTGCTTTGAATAAAGTTTGTCATTAGAATGAAAGGTTTGAACAAATTGTTTTTGGTCTCCGTAACACAAACGGATCCAGTAGTATGGATAATCTTTCTTGATCAAATGATGTATATTTTGCACGTAATTGAGCGTATAGTTGAAGTTGCGCTGGTCATCAATTTGGATTGGCATGCCTTGAGAAAAAATGCAAATGGGCTTTCCATCTAACCGAGTAAACCTCATGCAGCTGTGGTGTATTTTCATATTTACGCGTTCCTCAAATGGAATTTGTTGCAGGACTTTTGTGAACCAATCCACCGATTCATAAGGGAATCTGGCATAATCTTTATGTAGTAAGCCAAGTATGGTTACCATACGTTCTGCCATGTTTCCGTCCGGGAGTAAGCCCCAAAATTCGGTATGACCCACTTCCAGTTCCGGCGCAAATGTCTGGTGATTGAATATGGTAAGGTGTGCATCCGTACCTTTTATTCCTTTTAAAAGAAATTCCAGTTCCTGCATCTGCGACTCCCTGTTGGCAAGGCCATCTCCATGAAAAATGGATTTCGACAATTCTGCCACTTTATTGTAGATCGCTTCGCTTTTTCTTAAGCTAAGGAGTATTTCGGAATCATAGAAATTAGACATAGTTAGTATTTTAATTTTTATTACTGAATTTATTTTCATAAAAGAAAGAAGGAATGATTTTAACTTAGGACCCAAAACTTCAATTTCAATCGTGAAGTTTTGGGTCCTTATTTTTTATTATCGATCTTCAAAGAACTTCCTTAAGGCAAAGAAGTCTTAAACCCTCCAATCGCTAATTAGTCCATTCCTACATTTGCTAATTTCCCAATTGGTGCTTTCTGTTTTCCCTTACATTTTCCACCGTCCATTGCAGTCGCTTTACAAACTCTTTTTGCCTAACCGTACAATCCATTTTTTGGCATATTTCGCATGAAAAAGGGAGACAACCATCTGTATGGCTAAAAAGCTCTACACTTTCTCCAAATTCTTTTTTTACAAGCCCGTGCAAAGATTCAATTTCGTCATGGGCCTCATGAACATTAAGGAACCACGGCACAGTAAGATGGCAGTCAAAATGAAGTGTACTGCCATACTTGATGATACGCAGATTGTGCAAGTCAATCCAATTGTCTCTGCGGTGGTTTTCCAGGTAGGCTATTACTTTTACCAATAAAATATCATCTGCTTCATCCATAATGCCAGCCAACGATTCTTTAATAATTTTATAAGAAGTAAAAAGTAGTATGAAAGCAAAGACGATGGCAACAATGCTATCTATGACGGCTATTTCTGTGAAGTAGAGCAACAATAAGCCCAGAAAAAGGCCTATGGTGGAGTAGGCGTCAGAGATCAAATGCTTTCCTGTAGTAATCAATTGAAGAGAATTGAGTGTCTCACCTTTGCGCCTGGCATACAGACCTGCAAAGTAATTGACTATTGCTGAGATGGCTATAAGAAACAAACCCAGATCCAGTTTTGCTAAAGCATGAGGGTGCTTGAAGTTTTGTATAGACTCATAGATAATGATGAACCCGGCTACTGCTATTAAAATACCTTCAAACGAAGCCGATAGAAATTCAATTTTGCCGTGGCCATAGGGGTGGTTTTTATCTTTTGGCCTTGCTGCTACAGTAAGTGCAAAAAGCCCAGCAGCTGCCCCTATTATATTGACAATGCTCTCCAATGCATCAGTGAGTATGGCGACCGAATTGGTATAGTACCAGGCAATTATTTTAATGATAAATTGCACTATGGCAAGAATAACCAAAAGGCGTTGTAATACAATAGTGTTCATAGGCTATCCGGTAATAAAAGGTGACATTTCTTTTTCTATATCTTTTCTCAACTCCATTAATTTTTTTGCATAGCGCTCAAGCTGGATGTCTTCATCGGTGCTGGGTATCCATTTTTTGACTTTTGTACTTTTACCATTAGGGTCTACGCTTACGAAAACCATTATACAGTGCGTCGTCTTATGAAAATCATCTTCAATAGGATGCCTTGAATGGACATCCAATCCAATATGTATGCTTGTGTCGCC
>JAYUTD010000591.1:0-6680 GCA_043755305.1 Saprospiraceae bacterium | reverse complement strand
AAGGTTTTCTGATGCTTCCAATAGGAAAGTAGGTAGGTCTTTGCATTAGTTGTGGTCAATTATAGTTTGGACTAGGGAGTATCCTTTTTCGGCATATTCCTCCCAGGGTTTGCCTGTTTGTGGATTTTGGGTGTCGTAAATTTTCATTTCTTTTTTTACCATACCGATTCCTTTGGCAAAAGTCTCTTTGCTGTACCGTCTTTCCCTATTGGATTTGCTGTCATCGATTTGAATGACGTCTAAAACTTCATTGTAAATCAATCCATTTATATTTACCTGACTGCCTTTGTTCGCAATTTTGTAATTCCAGAACCGGTATATTTTTATTGGTTCACCGTATATTTTGACTTCAATATTGTCGTCAAAGAGGGCATTTCCATTCCATGATACATTGTTGTTATTTGGAAACACCAATTTGATAAAAGGCAAGTTTTCTTCAGTTTTGATAATTTTTGTATTGGACTTGGCAATCGATTCCACATCAGTCAATACCCAATTGTCTACGTCCTTTCTTTTCCAGTATTTTATAAGTTTGTATTTGGTTTCTCCATCAATTTCGCTGATTTTTTCGGCTATTTCTTCTTTTATATAACCTTTTAAGTAATATTTGTCCACGCCTTTGTTGTCATATACAACACTATCGTAAGCGTAAGTTATGTACTTACCTGCACTGACAGGGTAGTAATCCAGACCCCTGTCAAACGTGTCAAGCCCTATGGTTTCTTTTTTACAAGCCATGATCGTGCAACAGAAAAAGAAAAGCAATAATGGGTGCTTCATTTTTATTTATTTATAATGCTTTAATATAAATTTTTCAAAAAATATTGGTATCTAATATTATACAATCGGACCTATTTCAGTTTCATTGTAGCGGGTTAAAGGAATTCAAACTACTGTATATGATGCCTCCGCCCACTACATCGTCCCCTTCATAGAATACTGCTGACTGCCCGGGTGCTACACCTTTGACTGGAGCAAAAAATTCTACACTTAGATTATTGTTTTCCATATTATTAACAACGGACATAGTGCCTTTGTCATTGTATCTAATCTGTGATAAATATTCACTACCGTCTTCGATCGACTCATACTTCATGAGATTTATACCCTTTACCACCATGCCATTTCTGACAAGATCTTCCATGTCGCCAAGGACGACAGTGTTGGTATCGGGTTTTATTTCTGTCACATACATAGGCCTGCCAAATCCCATACCAAAACCTTTGCGTTGCCCTATGGTGTAAAAAGGATAGCCTTCGTGCTGGCCAATGATTTCTCCATTAATATTGACAAAATTTCCCCCTGCTACACGCTCTTCCAATCCTTCGACCCTTCTTTTCAGAAAAGAGCGGTAGTCATTGTCGGGCACAAAACATATTTCGTAACTTTCTGCTTTCTTTGACAAATCTTCATAACCCCAGTCAAATGCCATCTTGCGAATCTCGGGCTTGGTAAATCCGCCCAATGGAAACCTGCTTCTGTTTAGGCATTCCTGCGACAAGCCCCACAAAACGTAAGATTGGTCTTTTCTATCGTCTTTGCCTTTGGATATAAATTTTCTGCCATTTTGCTCCTTAATAATGGCATAATGGCCTGTAGTGATGAATTCACAGTCCATTGCATCCGCCCTTTTGAGTAAGGCACTCCACTTTATATGGGTATTGCATAGCACGCAAGGATTGGGCGTGCGGCCTGCTATGTACTCGTCTACAAAATTATCGATGACATAGTCACCAAATTCGCTTCTTATATCTATAATAAAATGATGGAAGCCCATATCTACGGCTACCTTGCGGGCATCGTTGATAGAGTCAAGGCTGCAGCAGCCGGTTTCTTTTTTCGAACCTCCACTATTGGCATAATCCCACGTCTTCATAGTAATGCCTACGACCTCATAGCCTTCATCATGCATCATCATTGCAGCTACTGTGCTGTCTATACCACCACTCATGGCTACTAAAACTCTTCCGTGCTTACTCATTCCTATTGTTGTGTCACATGCAAAATTACGAAAAAAACCCGATAGCCAGGCTTGTTTTTTTAGTCCGGTAAACCACAGATTTAGACAGCTGAGTTATAATTTGAGTCCATATTTTTCCTGGTCAATAAAGTTTTTAGGAAAATGCTCCAGGTCGGGAAAGCCGAGTTTTATGTCCCGACCATCTCCTGGAATACATGCTGTACCAAATATATAGTCCCATATAGCCAATGTTAATCCAAAATTGATGCCGTAGGTGTATTTTTGAGGCCACTCTGCTGCATGGTGCCATATATGCATTTCAGGACTGTTGAATAAGAATTTCATGATTCTGCTCAAGGCAAAGTAACCAATCAAAGCAAATAAAGCAATAGTCCCCAATTTGAGTGTAAGCGATAAATGGAGAAAATACTCCACGCCTGCAATTGGAGTCACCACAAGCAATGCAATTAAAATGGCTAAAATTGTTCCGGTAATAGTACTGTTTATTGAAATATTGCTGTGGTTGTAATGACCTACGGCTAAGGTGAAAATGTGTATAATGAAAAAATCATGCAAGCCAATACCCAACAATGCCAATGGCAGGTATTCAATGCTCCGGTAGACTACATTTTCCATCCAGTGGTATCGCAGGTGAGCCGCAAAGCCCATCTGTTCTACTGAATGGTGGACCTTGTGAAAATCCCAAAGAAAAGGTACTCTATGCAATAAACGGTGTGTCCACCATTGCACAAAATCCCTGACTACAAATCCGGTAAGCAGTATGGCCCATAGTGGCCATTGCGCCATCGGATTCAGCGATTTGAGGTCGATATGCGTCAGGGCATAAATGCCGTCATTGAATAAATGCACAACCACATCGGAAGCAGCATTGTATATTACCAAACTAAACAGGAAAAAATTGACAAACATATAAAAGAGGTCGAGCCAAAAATCTTTCCTAAATTTTGGTTGATTTTTTCTCCATGGTGCAAGCCACTCTACGGTAAAAAAGAATAGCGAAACCAGGAGTAACCAATAAAAATAATTGTGTACAGATGGATGGCTTACTTCATGCCAAAGATAGCCGGCATAGGAAGCGTAACCATTGATAAATGTATGGATTATCTCCATGAGTCGTAGCCTCCTTCCAGATTATACAATGACTTAAACCCCATTTTTTTCATGGTGTCGCATGCCCTTTTGCTTCTTGCGCCTGCTTTGCAATATACCAATGTGGGTTTGTTCTTATCGAGTTGAGCTACCAATTTTTCGAACTCAGGATTGTTAATGTCAATAACCTTTGCATTGGGTAGGATGCCCTGACTTACCTCACCTGGGGTACGCACATCCAATATGACCAGGTCTTTGGTATCTGCGATCATTTTTTTTGCGCTATCGGTATTTATATTGACCACGGTGGGACCGTTTTGGTCAGGAATACTTGCAATAGAAGCACTACTGGTATTTTTTGTTTCACAAGCAAACAATGAAATGGAAGCAGCAATCAAAAGTATCGAAAAATTGAATTTCATGGTATTGTAGTTTATAGGTAAAATAAAAAGGGGTTAATCTTCAATAAATAACAAAAATAGCACTATTGTTTACAATCGCCGATCAAATTACACCAAATGGTATTTTTTTTCAAATGCCAATTGATCCTTTAGTCTTTTGGTTTTGTCCCATTGCTTATTCGTGGCGAGGAGGTCAACGATCTCTTTGTAAATCATTTTAGTAGCCGCTAAGCTTATAAATGTGCACCTTGTTCTCCTGCTCAGCAAATCATCGATGGACTCAACCATCTCTCTTTCTATAATCGTTTGTATGTCATTGAAGCTGTATGGGAGCTCCGGATGAATAGGCGAGTGATTGTCAAAGACAATGGCAGGTTTTATCTTTATGTGGGTAGAAGAGGAAATCCGAGGCGCTATGAATCCGGCCTGTATAGCTTGCTCAATGGTATCCTGCCCCATCTTCCTGAATGTCGTCCATTTGCCACCCAAAATACTCAGCAAGCCGCTGGATGATTTGACCACTTTGTGGCTTCTGGATATTTCTTTGGTTTTCAACTTGCCTGCTTTGGGTGCAGCCAACGGTCTTAATCCCGCGAAAGTAGTGCTTATATCTGAATGGTTTATTTCATTGCCACAATACAATTGGAGGTTGGTAAGGATAAAGTTAATCTCTGCTTCACTTGCAGTTGGATCATCAGAGATGCTTTTTTGGGCGATATCTGTGGTACCCACCAACAATTTATTTTTCCAGGGTATAGCAAACAAAACCCTTCCATCAGAAGTCTTAGGTATCATTAATCCATACGCTGTATTTGTCACTCTCTTGTTGGATACGATGTGTGAGCCCTGGCTGGCTGCAATGGTAAGGTTACTTTCATGGTGGGCTTTTTCCATTACTTCGCCTGCGTGAACTCCTGTAGCATTCACTACGACACTCGCATACACGGTGTATTTTTTATGGCTCAATTGATCGGAGACCTCGACACCGAGAATTTTATGGTCGTTGTCCATTACAAATGTATCAAAAGCAAAGTAGTTGATGCAATGGCCTTTGTGTTCGAAAATCGTATTGACAAGGTCGATGCACATTCTTGTGTCATCAAATTTTCCGTCGGTGTATTCTATGCCACCCTTTAGATTGTGCTTCAACAGCGTAGGGAAAATCGAAAGAGTGTCTTTTGCTGAAAGCCACCTGGTCTTACCTATTGATTTATTGATGGCCAGTAAATCATATATTTTGAGGCCAAAATAATATTTTAAAGCTTCTATCCAACCATAGGCAGGAATAATAAATTTTTGAATGCCTGCATTGTGGTGTGCCTGATGAAGAAAATAACTCCTTTCTTTCAACGCTTCTGTAACCAGGGAAATATAACCCTGCGCAAGGTAACGTACTCCGCCATGTACTAACTTTGTGCTTTTGGATGATGTACCACTTCCAAAATCCTGTTTTTCGATCAGCAAACAAGAAAGCCCTCGGGATACAGCGTCTAATGCTACTCCGAGACCACTGGCACCGCCACCGATCACCACAACATCCCACTTGTGGCTAGATTCAATCTGCGCAATTACAGCGTCTCTGGATTTTAGCATAAAAAAAGATAATTAAAGAAAGGTAATAGACCGTATGCTGGAGAAAACAACTTAATAACGCATATCTTTTGCAAATAGTTGATTGGATTAAGATTTTTTTTAATATTAATTTAAGCCAATTCGGTATAAAAAAATTACCTTTGTCTGTATAAAATATTCTATGTATAGAATCTTGTTTTTCTTTGTGTTGGTGCTATTTTACGCAAATGTATGGGGGCAGATCACTGTGGTCAATGGTGGCTTTGAAGACCAGCCATCGGATGCGACAGTGCCAAAAGCATGGTTGCCTTGCGAAGAGAATACTACACCTGACATATTGCCCGGTTTCTGGGGTGAGTATGGCGATGCCAGTCAGGGTAGGACATACGTAGGGCTTATAACCAGAGCCGATGGCAGCTTTGAAAGCATAGGCCAGAAACTGAGTAAATCCCTTACTGCAGGAGATTGTTATGAATTTAAAATTGACCTTAGCAGAGGGGCACTGTATGCCGGATTCAACAAGCCTCTTAAGTTGAGGGTGTGGCTAGGTACTACCATATGTGAAATGGAACAAATGGCCTTTCTGAGCAATGAAGTGAAACACACCACTTGGAAAACATATCTGGTGCAATTCAAATCTAAGAAAAATTACCAATATATACGCATAGAAGCACACTACCAGGACAGTGATTTTACCTACAAGGGCAATATATTATTGGACAATATGAGTGCCATCAAATTGTGTAGCAGAGTTTAATTTTATTTAATAAGTCGTAAAGGTTGCGGCAAATAATAAGTGAAAATGAATAGACAAGACAAAGTAAAACCATGAGGGCAATAGGCGGCAAATCTTCTATAATATATGCTACACTATCCAATACCATCGTGTTGGTATTGATTGGTTTTTTTTCGCTGTTGTACCTGCATACCAATGCCATCACCAATCTGGTCAAAGAGAAAATAAATATTTTGGTCGAGGTAAATGACGACAGCCTCAGGGTAAAACCTGAATCCCTGATGAAATTAATACAATCCAATCCCAAGATTGTACCCGGATCTGTAAAATTTATCGATAAAGCTGAGGCGGACAAAGTCCTGGGTATAGAGATCAGCGAAAATCTCAGAAAAGTAGGAAGCCCCTTTAGAAATATAGTCTCCTTCAATGTGATAGCGGCCTATTACAGCGAAGAAAATTTGCAAAAAATCAAGACAGAGCTGAAAAAAAGGCCGGAAGTATTTGATGTGTTTTTTGAAAATGTGGTAGTGCAAAACATTAAGTCTAATCTGATCAATGTATCTTACATCGTGCTTCTTTTGTCTTTGATTTTTATATTTTTGGCCGTCATCATCATCTACAATACAATCAATCTGAGTCTCTATGCAGACCGTTGGGAGATCAAAACCATGGAAATCATAGGCGCCAGAGACGGCTTTATAAGACAGCCCTACATCAAGATTGCCGGCAAGATAGCCATCAGCTCATTTGCCATTGCTGCAGTTATTTTACTTACAGCAGTATTTTACCTTATCTACGATTTTGAAGGCATGAAAGATATACTAAAATGGTATTTTGTTGCCTTGTCTTTGCTGCTTATGTTTTTGATTTCTATGATTATTACCATCTCCGCAACCGTAAG
>JAYUTD010000590.1:0-2678 GCA_043755305.1 Saprospiraceae bacterium | reverse complement strand
GTTAAGGGTTTCCAATCTCTATACACGCTTGTTAAGGCGGTACCTAAGCCACGATGAATGATGGTAAACTTTCTATTGGGATTTGCAATCGCATAGTCATAGGATGCTTTTCCGTAGGCTTTCCAAGTCCATGCTGGTCTATCATTTTTTGGCGATTTCATATTATCACCAGCACTAATTCCAAAACCATCCAACTCGGGATAAGTTTCAAGCAAGGCTTTCATGCTTTTACTCAAGTAATCAAGCGTAATTGGGTTGTCCTCTTTTTCGGTAATCACACCTGGATACATATCTTCGGCATACTCTGCACACACATTCCAGCAAAAGAAATAAAAAGAAAAACCACGGTTATGTGCGTATGTCATTACCTGACGCCAAAATGCAATTCTTTTTTCCAAAGTCAGGGAAGTATCTGCATAACCAAAGAAACCTTCGATACTTGGTAAACAGGCTTTTTCATAACCTGGAACCTTAACCAAAGCAGGAAACGGATGATGCACCCAAACCGACAATTCATTATACCGATTGCGAGCCTGCTCATCGAACCAGGTTTCCCAAAATTTCATATCCCAAACATTCTTTACTGCATATTGGGTAGAAGTATTATTGGTATGGCCAGAGTAAGTAGGTATTCTTCTATCCATTGGCAGATTAAGCTTAACGCCTCTTAGCTTAAAATCGGGCGTTACTGTCTCTTCGTAAGTTTTCCCGAAACCGTCATAAGTAATGTTTTCGGCAATTTGTAGGCCTCCATACATGGCTCCATTTACATCGCCACCAATTACCCAGTATGAAGTTTGAGGTTTTGCTTTTGTAAGTAAACTATATGCTTGTTCGCCTAATTCGGAGGAAAGGGTTATCCCATTCGTCGCCAAAAGCTGTGAGCTTACTGCATTATTTACCACAGTGATTACTACCTTTTTATTAGCGTAGTCTTTTTTGAGTGAAGCAAGAGGAAGCATTTCTACTGTATAGCCTTTGGCCAATAACGCTTTTTGAACATCAATGGCAGAAAATTTGATTTGCTCAGAAGTTTTGTCATAAAATACGCCTACTTTTTCTGCAAAAGCATTCGTATGATTGGTAAAAGCCATTAATAATACTACACAAAATCTAAAACACATTTTCCTTGTATGTTTATTCATTGCTTTATTTCAGTTTTTTGTATTTATCAATTCTTATTAATTTGACAACCTAATTTCTCAATTTTTCTTTCTTAAAAGCACAACCCAATCTTTATTTGCCTCTGATGGGGCATCTTTTAATTCTAAAATTTTACCAGCTTTTATACTTTTTACCGAGTTTGTTTTCAGCGAACCCCCATTTCTGGGATCAAACCAACTAATATCGTAGTCTCCACTTTGATTTTCAAGATTCAGCGTGCCACTTCCGTTTCTTAGAAAAACTACATAAATTTTGCCGGGACTTGCCAAGCAATAATCTCCTTTTTGAACGAGGTTATCGTGATTATCAGTTTCTGTAACTGGAATAGCATTGCCTTCAAAAAAATCATAAAGGTTTTTGCATTGATTCCAAAACAAATCACGGCTACGGTAATCTTCACAGGTTAAATCAGAATGTGGATGCTTATAACCAAAGTAAAATTCACAACCCCAGCTCCCTGCCATGTATGCTCCCCAAAGTCCATTTATTCGGGCATTGTTATGTAGAGGGTCCTCGCCATCCGTAAGTACTCCATGTCCTGCACCGCCTGACTCATCTATTGCAACCGCCCATTGTTGACCCATTTTTTTGGAGGCATTTATCCATTTCAAGGCATTTTGATGCACAGTACTATAATCTTCATTTCCTACTTGTACAGAAACACCCGTGTATTTACTATTTTTTTCGAGGATATCGTCAAAGGCAGGTGGATTGTGAAGAACAATATGGTGTTTGTAAGGATCATTTTGATGAAAATACTCAGCAGCTGCCAATCTTTGCACCGAATTCATTGGAGGGGTTTTATGGTCCTTTGCCCAATCACCCGATTCTTCCCCTATATTCCAGTTGAGTGATAAATGATGTCCAAAACGTGCCATAATTTCCCAATAATACAGTTTTGTATAAGCACCAATCGCTCCATTATCAAGCAAACCTTGGCTCTCTTGCTCTACGAGTTTAAAATGCAGGAACATACCTTTGGTATCGGCATAATTGAAAAGCACTTCCCACTGATCTAATTTTGAACAATCGTAACGGTCATGCGTATCATAATCAACAAATGGAAAAGAATTTTGGTCATCGCCACCAATATTCATGGTTATAAATGAAAAAACATTCATGCCTTTTGAAACTAAATAATTTACAACACCGATAATAGCTTTTCCTTTACCATTTTTCCATGTTGGGTCACCTTCTCTCCAATCTTTTAGATGAGGTTCCCAAGTCTTCACAAAATTATCTTTATGTCTATCTTTGTGGAATGTACCATCAAAATCGGCATAAGACAAAAAGTTTTCTGGAGAATCCGGCCCTACTTTTATCATCGGCTTACCCGTTTCGGCATATTTCAAATACCGAGTGCCATCGTATTGTAAAAGTCCTTTCCCTCTATTATCTAGCCCATTTTTGTCGCTTTTTACAACTTCAAAAGTGCCTTCTGCACCATCCATAAAACCAGCACTTTCGCCTGCATTTTGACGTTCACTAACTGCCAACCAGTCTCCTTTTCTAAA
>JAYUTD010000589.1:0-6693 GCA_043755305.1 Saprospiraceae bacterium | reverse complement strand
TACCTGCACATATTCTCAATATACACCCATTTGTGAAATTTGCTTCTTTTCCAGTCAATCTAGATGTGCTATGGTAATCTGAAGCCCTGGACAAATCTATTGCTAGTTTATAGCATTTACTCGTATCAAGCTTATCCTCTAGTTTTTGTCCAACACTTTCATAGCTTGAATTGTCACGAACTACCATGCCAATATATGTATGCCCATCTGAGGCCTGCTTATTATTGCCAAAAAAATCATTTGGATGTATGTCTGGTGGGCTTTCATTTTCAAAAAATTGAAAGCCGCAATCATACCAACTATCAAGCGTAAAATAATTTCTTTTTTTAAAAGAAAAACCCATTTTTGGTATACCTTCAAATGAGCTATTTTTTACTTTAATCGTTTGTTGCGCAGAGACTTGAAATGCTACGAAAGTAATCCACAAAATAATTTTTGTTGTCATAAAATTTTATTTTGTAAAATACAATGCTTTATTCTCCGGAGGATCTGCTTCAAAAACCATCATTTCTTGATTGTTTTTATGGATAGAAATCTTATGGCAATGCAAGTAAATGCCACCTTCTTTATTGCTGCGTTTACTATTGTATTTAAGATCTCCTTTGATAGGATGACCTATTGCACTCATCTGGGCACGAATTTGATGAAACCTTCCAGTTTCAGTTTGAATTTCAAGTTTTGTATATCTATCTAAATTTGCAATTTTTCTATAAGTCAGTACACACAATTTACCTTTGTCTGATACAACTGTCTTTTGACCTGTTTTTAACAATTGGTGCTTTAGTCTACCTTCATTTTCTGCTATTTGGCCTTCCACAACCGCTGTGTAATATTTATTGATTTTTTTATTGTCCAGCATTTCAGTCAATAAAGCAGCAGATGTGGGATTTTTCGCAAAAAGGGTAAGACCACTTACAGCTTGGTCCAGTCTGGTAATCGGATGAAGGGCAATATTATTTGCAAGGCAAAAAGTCTTTACGATATCCTCTTCTTTTGATTGAACGGCTATGCCACAAGCCTTGTTGATGATTAGCATGTCTTTGTCATCGTATATTATTTCAAAGTCGTTCATATTTTTTTATTTCGCCCAATTTACTGCACTCTGACAACTACTTTATTTCTTCATAATCAGTATAGTCTCCCAGTTTGTCTGTGAATTTTTTAGGTGGGTTTTGTTTGTTTGCAAAGTTATTTT
The DNA here is from genome assembly GCA_043755305.1 of Saprospiraceae bacterium. GTDB lineage: Bacteria > Bacteroidota > Bacteroidia > Chitinophagales > Saprospiraceae > JADKBO01. The sequence goes on along the minus strand of JAYUTD010000589.1, from coordinate 5,498 downwards.
GGGGCGGGTTCTTGGGAGCTTGATTTTGATTAGAGAATGGAGCCAATAGTTGCCTCAATAGATAAGAGATCAAAATGCTTAATAGTATATATTTAATTATTGCCATGATTCAGCATATTTAAAAAATGATTCGACCGTTCCACCAGTCTTTTAAAAATATAGAATTGTTCTTTTCGTAAAACCTTATGGCATCAGTATTCCAATCCAATACTTGCCATCTCATGTCTCTACAATTGTGCAATTTTGCCTCATTAATAACGGCATCAAACAACAATTGACCTAATCCGTGACTTCTATATTCTCCATTAACGACAAAATCTTCCAAATATAGAGATTTTCCTTTCCACGTTGAAAATATGTAATAATATAATGCCATTCCTACTACCTTGCCATCTATTTCTGCGACAAACACTTCAAACAATTTTTCGTCGAAGTTATGTATATACTCACTTAAATTAGCAACAACTGCTTTTGCATCTTTCTCAAATACAGCCAACTCATGGACCAATTCCAATACAACTGCCAAATCCTCTTTTTTACCTTTTCTTACCATAAGCCATTAATTGATTACTTCTACTACTTTTCCCTTGAATAATTGACCCAGAAACGGATTGTTTTTTGATTTGGAAACACTTGTTTCAAATTTCCATTCAGTACTTGGACTGAATAAAGTAAGATCGGCTTTTGCACCAACCTGAATGCCATCTGATTCTATATTTAGTATACTTCTTGGCCCATAAGTCAATTTATAAATCAAGGTCTCCAAATCTAAATTAACACAAAAGGTATTAAGCGCTGAAAATACTGTTTCTAGCCCTGATGCTCCAAATTTCGCATAGGTAAATTCCAGCTTTTTGCCTTCCTCTTCTACGGGGTAATGGTTGCTTACGATGGCATCAATAGAGTCGTCTTTGAGTCCTTTGATCAACTCATTTACATCCATTTTTTTTCTAAGGGATGGTTGTACTTTGAGATTGGAATCAAATGTTGAAAGGTCCTGATCCGTTTTTACCAAATTCAGGTAAGGAACGGTACAGCTTACATTAGATCCTGTTTTTTTAGCATCTTTTACAAGTTTGACACTTTCAGCCGATGATAGACCATAGATGCAAAGTTTGCTTGCGGTATAGGATAAAAGATCCAGGTCTCTTTTTACCATCATTGTTTCAGATAGAGATGGAGCACCTTTCATGCCGAGCATCGTACTCATTTCGCCTTCATGCATCTGTGCCTCTATGCACAATGTTCTATCATAAGCATGATTAATAATAAGACCTGCAAATGGCTTAACATATTCGAGAGCCCTTGAAAGTAAACCAGCATTTTGTACACTTTTTAAACCATCGCTAAAAGCCAACGCCCCTGCATGATGCAAGTCAAACATTTCAGTAATATCTTTGCCTTCAGTATTTTCACTCAATGCTGCTATGGGATAAATTGTAAATTTCGCCTGTTCAGCCTTATCAAGTAAATACTTTACACCGCTTTTATTTTGAATTACAGGAAAGGTATTTGGGAAAGTAGCCAAAATGCCAAATCCACCTTTACGAGCGGCATTTATGACTGTCTCTATAGTCTCACGATGCTCATATCCCGGTTCTCCAATCTGAGTTCCTATGTCCATCCATGATATACTGCAATATAAATCCTCAGCATTTATCAATCGCAATCCAGGTATAGGGTTTATAGAGGATTTTATTTCTTCAATCTTAGAATTTATGATAAGGATATCTACCTGCTTGCCATGATACTTGCTATTGACATCTATGATTTTTGCTTTTTTAATAAGACATTTCATGTGAATGTTATTTTATAAATTATGAACCCATGTATTGGCCTATATTTCTTTAGTTTTGCCCCTGTCTTCAACGTTTAGGCATATTCTAAAATTAAAAAAAATATTTTTTCGCCGGTGCACATTTTCTTTCTTTTAGGCTTATTTTTAAGTTAATTCAGTTTTTAATATATCTGATAAACAATGTTTCTAATAATAAAAACAATAATGCAAACAATAAAAACCACTTCCATAAAACTATGCCCTTGTCTTTTTCGCCTATGAATTCCCGGATGCCTTCCTGAGCACCATATTCCACAATATTTACTTTATCATTTTTAACTTTATCTTTTAGCTGGGCTGTTGAATATAAATCCAAATTAGATTCTTTTCGATCGAAATTGAAAGCAAGCTTTTCTACTACTTTGTTTTCCAACGACAAAGCATAAAATCCGGCATCAGGTATTTGGTTTTTCACATCAAGTATAACTTTCTTCCCTAAAGAGATTTGACTGGGAATAAACTCAGACTTTCCTTTGAGTTTGTATACTATCTCGCCATTTTGTTTGACATTGTCTACTTCAATAAGGTGATCCTTACCAATAAAATAAAACAATTTAGAGGCATTTTTTGAAGTCAGTGCCATTTTGTAAACAAGCGGAACAAACACTTCAGCATTGGCCACAAGGTCGTTGTATTGTGTGCTAAGTGGTGCAGCACATACAAATAGTTGGCCATCTCCCTTTACATACTTACTCAAATAGGGACTTCCATCTCTATAGGTAAGAATGGTTTGGAAAGGCGAAAATTGCGATTTAGAAAAAATAAAATTTGCTTTTGTAATCGGCAATCTTAGGTTTGGTCCTATGCGTTCATAAACATCTTGAAAAACAAAATCCTGTATATTTATAGAGCCGACATTGCGCCCGGTCTTATCCCATTTTTCTATTGTATTTGCCTTTGCTGCTGTAAAGAACCCATTATAGCTATTAATATCAGCATCTGCAGGTGGCAGGACCAATACTTTTCCACCTTGATCAAGATATGCATTGATTTCATTAGAAAGTCCTGAGGTAATGTTTCTCAAATCATTCAATAGTATAAGGTCGTAATCTTTAAATTTTTGAAATTGAATCTGACCTAAACTTTGATTGTCTAGCGCAAAGTAATTGATGCCACTAAACAATGCAGTTAGATACTTGTCAGGGGTATTTTGATTTATGGAGAGTACCCTGATATTTTCTTTCACAATAAAAGAAAAATAAAACCTATCGTCAAATTGTACCGGAAAATCATTGATCTTAATTTCTGCTTCTTGCACACCTGGATTCAAAATGGCTATTGGAATAGTATCGGTTTTACTTGCTCTTGCATCAATACTTAGTAAACCAATCGGCTTCTCTTGCCCATCCTTAAATAAACTTGCTTTTACATCCTCTACCGGATCATTGGCATGATTGGTGAATTTAACAACAAGTAGATTGGTCTGATTAAGTATGGGTGTTGGCGCCACAAACCAAACACTGTCGATACTGACATTTTTTTGAATCGAATGCTGAATAGGCATCAGATTTATTTCCATTATAGTGTCTTTCCATGGTCCTATATCCATCATTGATTTTTGAAAATCTGACAATATATAGGATATTTTGTTTTCACCTTTTATAACCTGTTTTTGACGGTCTATAATTTTTGAAAGATTTTGTGTAGAAGGAGAAATGTTTATTTCTTCGATATAACTTATTGCCTCTTCTTTGGAAACCAATCGTTGATGTTTTCCTTCAAAATCATTGGTCAATATTTGGAACCTGTCTTCTCCTGAATAGGCTCCGACTATTTTTTTTGCCCTTTCTTTGGCTAAATCAAGAAGCGGTATATTTTCTTTTTCAGCATTCATACTAAATGAATTATCAATAAAAATACTTACCTGTTTTTCCCCCTTTTTTATATCATCCGCAACCGGTATAAATGGCTGGGCAAAAGCAAAAACCAGGGATGCTACGGCTAAACATCTCATAGCCAATATCAATAGATTTTTTAATCTATTCCTTGACGAAGTTTCTTCTTGTATTTCTTTTAGAAACTTTACATTCGTAAAATAAATTTTCTTAAACCTTCTAAAATAGAAAAGGTGTATGATTATTGGAATTGCCAAAGCAAGCAGAGCCCATAAAAAACTTGGATATAAAAAATGCATAGTTGGACAAAGATAGAGAAAAATAAGAATTTTGTCTATATATAGCTAAATTCAAAATTATTTAATTAGCTATTTTTAACCAAACAATCACTCCTTTTTATGGTCTTAATACTATTTTTGTATGGTGTACTCGTTTGTTAGTCGAATTGGATTTATAGAATTCTAAACTTTTGCCTATCTTTAGCTTTCAAAAAAGGATCCTTACAAAGTTGGATTTCACCAATCAATTATTTAAAAAAATGGTTGTTTTGCTAAGAAATTTGATAATAAAAATAAATAACTATTTATGACTTACGAAAACTTTACCGTTAGTGCTCAGGATGCTATACTTAAAGGTCAAAGACTTGCAACTGGTCTAAATCAGGAAGATGTCACTCCATCCCATCTTTTATTAGGCGTAATGGATGCTGATGATAATTTAATACCCCAATTGTTTAAATCGCTTAGTATTAATTTACCTCTTCTCAAAAGGGAATTGTACAATTATATAGAAAAACTACCCAAAGGAAAAGTAGTAGAAAAACAGAAATTGACTCCTGAAGCAAATGCCCTATTATTGAAAGCAAAAAATATGGCCAAAGAAATGGGAGACCAATACATAACCCCGGAGCTAATGGTCATAGGTCTAATTGAAGGAAACGACCCTTCTGCAGTTTTATTAAAAGGTTTGGGATGTACTACTGAATCTGTTAAAAAAGCAATACTGGACCTTCGCCAAGGCAAAAAAGTGACGGATCAGGCCAACAGCTCTCCGCTTCAATACCTCAACAAATATGCGATAAACCTTAATGATAGAGCCCAAAATGGCCAACTTGACAAAATAATAGGCAGAGACGATGAAATTAGACGAATCATTCATATTTTATCAAGAAAAACGAAAAACAATCCGCTTTTAGTGGGCGATCCAGGAGTAGGTAAGTCTTCCATCGTTGAAGGCATTGCACAAAGAATTGTCAATAAAGATGTACCCGAAAACCTTTTAGCTAAAAAAATATATGCATTGGATCTGTCTGGAATAGTTGCAGGGGCTAAATACAAAGGCGAATTTGAGGAAAGGTTAAAATTTATCCTGGATGAAGTTAAATCTTCCAGTGGGGAAGTAATGTTATTCATAGAAGACATCCATACACTCGTTGGAGCAGGCGGAGGAAATGGAGCGATGGATGCAGCAGGTATTCTAAAACCGGCATTGTCCCGTGATGAACTCATAGCTATAGGGACAACAACACCTGAGGAATACCAAAAATATTTCGAATCAGATAAAACCCTGGCAAGCAAATTTCAAAACATTGATATTGCAGAACCATCTATGGAGGAGACCATTTCCATACTTAGAGGGGCACAGGGGAAATACGAAACATTTCATAAGATAGGTATCAAAGACGATGCACTTAAAGCTGCTGTAGAGCTTTCTGCCAGATATGTTACCGATAGAAAACTACCGGACAAAGCACTTGATCTGATAGATGAAGCTGCTTCAAAACTTAAGTTGGAATTGGACTCAATGCCTGATAAAATTGATGAAGT
>JAYUTD010000588.1:0-17663 GCA_043755305.1 Saprospiraceae bacterium | reverse complement strand
GCAGTCAAAAGTATTGGCCTAAAAAACATAAAGCCAAGTGATAGTCAACTAGACCTTATAGACGATCTTTCAAAAAATATATTTCCAGTCACCCCTTTTTCTCAATTTGAAGGACATACAGCCCTGCCCTTTGTCCTTACTACTGTTGATGGTATATATACCAAAGAAGAAAGAGATAAGTATGTCAACGGTATAAAAGCATTCGATGATCTGGCAAACAAAACTTTTCAAAATGGATTTGTCGATCTCGGTCCTGAGCAAAAACTTTCTATGCTCAAAAAGATCAGCGCTTCTGTTGAAACCTCAGATGCAAAATATTTTTTTGAGGTGACCAGGCAACAGACTATACATTACTTTACCCATACTGAAAACTATATGAGAGGCGTGCAAAAATATGAGATGGCACCAGGTAGATTTAAAGGTTGCCTGCCTATTGATCAAATTCAAAGTAAAAAATTATGAATAAAAATAGATACGATGCAATCGTAATTGGCGCCGGCATGAGTGGCAGTTGGGCTGCTAAAGAATTATGCGAAAAAGGATTAAAAACTCTTTTACTTGAAAGGGGTCGTGATGTAAAACACTTAAAAGATTATCCAACCACATCTAAGTTTCCATGGGATTTTCCCAACAGGTTGCAATTGTCACATGACCTTATTAAGGACAATCCTGTTGTCGGCAAATGTTATGCATTTAGAGAAGATACAACACATTTTTTTGTAAAAGACAAAGAGCATGAATACCAACAAGACAAGCCATTTGACTGGATTCGTGGTTATCAGGTTGGTGGCAAATCAATAATGTGGGCCAGGCAGACCCAACGGTGGAGTGACTATGATTTTGAAGGTCCAAAGCGGGATGGATTTGCAGTAGATTGGCCAATAAGGTATAAAGACATTGCGCCATGGTATAGTCATGTAGAAAAATTTGTCGGCATTAGTGGCAATAAAGATGGCCTGGATACCTTGCCGGATGGTGATTTCCTTCCCTCCTACGAACTCAATTGCCTGGAAAAATATTTTCAAAGTACCATTAAAGAAAAATTCAATGATAGGCATGTTATCTCAGCAAGATGCGCCCATCTTTCAAAGCCAGAGCCAATACACCTGCAACAAGGTCGCGTACAATGTCAGGCAAGACTGATTTGCGAGCGGGGTTGCCCATATGGCGGCTACTACAATGCCAATGCCGTTACTATACCCTGGGCGCAACGTACAGGTAATCTTACCTTGAGACCTCATTCAGTAGTGCATTCAATAGTGTATGACGAAAAATTGAAAAAAGCAACAGGTGTAAAAGTCATAGATGAACTCACTAAAGAAGAGTTCTATTTTGAAGCAGAGATTATATTTGTAAATGCCGGAGCCTTGAATACGAATCTTATTTTACTAAACTCAAAGTCTGATAGATTTCCAGATGGCCTAGGCAATGACAGTGGTACGCTTGGCAAGTATGTTGCATTCCACAATTATAGAGCAAGGGCTACTGCTATATATGATGGCTTTAAAGATGTAGCAACGGAAGGCAGAAAACCTTCCGGGGCATATATGCCAAGATTTAAAAACATCAAAGGCAACACTGAAAAATTCAAAAGAGGTTACGCAATAGATTTTTATTTAAATAGAAACATAGAAACCAATGATGAAGGGGCTATTGGCGAGGAGTTGGTAAAAAATCTTACCCGACCAAACCAATATGGTACATGGAGGGCTTATGCACAAATGATGGGGGAGACATTGCCAAAAGAAAGCAATACCGTTAAACTAGATCCTGTCTTAAAGGATGCCTGGGGTATACCCCAATTGCGGTTCAACATTGGTTATGATCAAAACGATGAGTTAATGATAGAGGACTTCAGGCAAGAGATCACAAAAATGTTTACAGCAGCAGGCTTCAAAGATATAAGTGTGAGTGATAGCAAGCAGGCACCTGGGTTTGATATTCATGAAATGGGTGGTGTCCGTATGGGTAAAGATCCAAAGTCCTCCATGCTCAATGAGTGGCACCAAATCCATAGTTGCACGAATGTTTATGTAGCAGATGGAGCATGTATGACCTCTACTTCTACCCAAAACCCTTCTTTGACATATATGGCTCTTACGGCTAGAGCAGCCAACCATGCTGCTGACGTTTTTTTAAAAAATAAAAAGATTGGATAAATCTTTCAATGCAATAATGAATAAAAAGAGGGTTGTTTTGCAATTAACAAAACAACCCTCTTTAAATATTAATTCTTAATTAATTCTACCTTTTTTAAACCGCAAAACTCTCTCCACATCCGCAAGTTCTACTGGCATTTGGATTGTTAAAATGAAAGCCCTTGCCATCAAGTCCTCCCGAAAACTCCAAAATTGTATTGCACAGGTATAAGAAACTTCTCAAATCTGTTACAACTTTAACCCCATTGTCTTCAAATACCTGATCATTTGGCTTACCTTCATTGTCAAAATCCAGATTGTAGGTAAGACCACTGCACCCACCGCTGGTTACTGACACCCTTACAAAGTATTCATCAGATTTAAGTCCTTCTTTTGTAAAAAGTTCTGTAATTTTATCTTTTGCACTATCTGCTACAAAAAGCATTTATCTGTTTTTTTCTTTACTATTAATGTGCCGCAACTTCTTGTTCCACAGCTATGCCATTTTTACTTTTATAGTCAGCAATGGCTGATTTTATCGCATCTTCTGCCAATACCGAGCAGTGGATTTTTACCGGAGGTAAAGCTAGCTCTTCTACAATAGTCATATTGTCTATAGTCATCGCTTCTTCCAATGATTTTCCTTTCAACCATTCTGTAGCCAGTGAGGAAGATGCTATAGCAGATCCACATCCAAAAGTTTTAAATTTGGCGTCTTTAATTGTTCCTGACAGCTCGTCTACTTCGATTTGAAGTCTCATTACATCGCCACATTCTGGTGCTCCTACCAAACCCGTTCCGACATTCTTTTTGCTTTTGTCTAAAGTGCCTACGTTTTTTGGATTTTGAAAATGATCCAATACTTTTTCTGAATATGCCATTGTTTTTAATTTAGTTTTATAATAACTTATATTTTATGTGTTAAGTTCCAAAAAAAATTTAATTTGGTCTCAAACCAATTTTTATTTTAATGTTCAGACCATATTACACTATTGAGATCTATACCTTCTTTGTACATTTCCCAGATGGGACTTAGGTCTCTCATGTGATTTACTCCTTTTGTGATGGCTTCTATCGTAAAATCAATTTCATCCTCTGTAGTAAATCTACCTAAGCTGAATCTTATCGAACTATGGGCCAGGTCGTCGCCAAGACCCAGGGCTACAAGCACATAAGAAGGCTCCAATGAAGCTGATGTGCACGCAGATCCAGATGAGACAGCAATATTTTGATTAAACGTCATCATTAACCCTTCACCTTCCACGTGTTTAAACGATATATTGGTTACATGCGGCATTCTGTGTTCCTGAGAACCGTTTACATATGTTTCTTCCATTTGACATAATCCAGCCTGGAGCTTATCTCTTAGTTTGCTCAATCTTTCTGCGTCCTGCGCCATTTCTTGCTTAGCTATTTCTGCTGCCTTGCCAAAACCGACAATGCCGGGTACATTAAGTGTACCGGACCTCATACCTCTTTCATGACCACCACCATCCATTTGGGCTGTCACCTTTACCCTCGGGTTTTTCCTGCTTACATAGAGTGCACCTACACCTTTGGGACCATACATTTTGTGAGAGGTAAAGGCCAATATATGAACACCTGTTTCTCTTGGATTGACGGGAATTTTACCAACAGCCTGTGTAGCATCACTCATAAAAAGTACGCCTTTTTTTGCACAAATATCTCCTATGGCTTTCATTGGTTGGATTACACCTGTTTCATTATTTGCCCACATGATGCATACCAGGATTGTTTTATCTGTAATGGCAGCTTCAAGCTCCTCAAGGTTGATGAGCCCTTCATTGTTTACTTTGAGGTAAGTAACACTCCCGCCTTGTTTTTCTAATTTCTGGCAGGTATCCAATACTGCTTTATGCTCTGTGGTTGCCGTAATAATGTGATTGCCTTTACTGGCATACATTTCAAATACTCCTTTGATTCCAAGATTGTCGCCTTCTGTAGCACCAGAGGTAAATATTATTTCTTTAGGGTCAGCTTCAAGGAGATTGGCTATTTGCTCTCTGGCGTAGTCCACTGCTTCTTCTGCCATCCAGCCAAAAGGATGGCTCCGGCTGGCTGCATTGCCCGGTTTTTCATAAAAATAGGGCAACATTGCATCCACTACCCTTGGATCTGTAGGGGTGGTAGAATTGTTGTCTAAATATATGAGTCGTTTCTTGTCCATTGTAATTCAAAAATTTATGCAAATATAACACTATCAAAGCTATTTTGTTTAGAAAGAATCTTAACAAGTAATAAATGTTGCAAAATAAATTTTTGGTAATGTGTAATCTTTTAACCGGCAAATATTTAGACCGGTATTTTAATTCAATTGCGGATTCAAAAACAACTATTTTATCTATTTTTAAATATTAGCCATAGTTTTTATATGATATTAGAAATAATATTTCGTTAAGAGCGCCACTACACTCAACAACATTAAGTAATTAATATATTGGCTAAATTTAATTTTATGAAAAAAGAAAATACTGCATTCTTAAAATCTATTTCTCAAAAACAATTGTCTAATATCAACATTACACTATCTTTGGGCTTCAAATTAAGAGAAATGCCAAATAGATTAAAAAACGTATACCAAAAAACAAAAATAGTAGCTACCGTTGGTCCGGCTTGCAGCAGTGATGCAGGTCTGGTTGGTCTGGTAAATGCTGGAGTAGATGTTTTTAGGTTAAATTTTTCCCATAGCAATCATGAAGACCATCAGGAAGTAATAAACAATATTGTTTCTATCAATGAAAGAAATAAAGTCCATATTGGCATATTGGCTGATCTGCAGGGACCAAAACTTAGAATAGGCAAAATAGAAGGGGGTAGTCTTGCCATTCAGCCGGGAGATATTCTCACCTTTACCAATGAAAAATGTGAGGGTACAAAAGAAAAGATATATATGTCTTACGACCAGTTTGCCCAGGATGTTCAGGCAGGAGAAAAAATTCTTGTGGATGATGGTAAAATTGAACTGGAAGTGGTATCCACAAATAAAAAAGATGAGGTTAAACTCAAAGTAATGTTTGGCAGTATTTTGTCTTCAAACAAAGGTGTCAATTTGCCCGATACGCAAGTATCTTTGCCCTGTCTTACAGAAAAGGACTTAATAGATCTTGATTACATATTGACGCAGCCAGTAAACTGGATAGCCCTGAGTTTTGTAAGAAAAGCCTCAGATATTATTGACCTCAAACAACGTATCGCGGATAAAGGCCATCATGCCAAGGTCATTGCAAAAATAGAAAAGCCTGAAGCCATTAAAAACATTGCAGAAATAGTAGCTGCTACTGATGCCATAATGATCGCAAGAGGAGACTTAGGCGTGGAAATGCCTATCGAAATCTTACCTATTACCCAAAAAATGATTATCAATCTCTGTTTACAAAATGCTAAGCCAGTCATTGTTGCTACTCAAATGATGGAGAGCATGATCACTAATCCGAGTCCGACCAGGGCCGAAGTCACCGATGTGGCCAATGCAGTGCTTGATGGCGCTGATGCTGTAATGCTTAGCGGTGAAACCTCCGTAGGAAATCACCCAAATCTTGTAGTACAATCAATGAACAGAATCATAGCCAATGCTGAAAAGAATTATTATCTACAAGGCAAAAGGTTGAAACCCACCAATGACAAAGAAAGCTTCTTGTCTGATTCTTTGTGTTATGCAGCTGCCCAGTTGTCTGATAGAGTGAATGCTGTAGGAATAGTAGGTTTGACCGTAACTGGATATACTGCTTTTAAGGTATCTAGTTACAGACCGGAATGCAATATTTTTATATTTTCTTCCCATAAACATATGCTTGCCACACTCAACTTGGTTTGGGGGGTACGATGTTTTTATTATGATAAATTTAGCTCAACCGACGAAACAATCGAAGACTTATCTGTAGATCTGAAAAGCAGGAAATTAGTAAAAGAAGGAGACATAGTCATCAACACCGGAAGCATGCCTTTGCACAAAAGATTTAAGACAAATATGCTTAAGATAACAGTTATTGAATAATTGGTCTTGTTGAAAATATCCATTGTCGATCTGTTCTTCTAAACTACAAATTGTCCTTAGGGTAGATTTGCCCGGTAGGTTCTGCCAATCTTATTTCTTCTAAATAATTTCTAACGTCATTGTGGGTTATGACCTTTTCGCTAAAATAATTGGTAGCTTTTCCTCTTTCCAAATCTGATGCATTTAGGTGGGAAAGAATATTTTGAAGGTGCATCTTCATATGCCCTTTTTGAATACCCGTTGTAACCAGCGATTTAACCGCAGCAAAGTTTTGGGCTAATCCTACACTAGCAACAATACTCATTAATTGTGGTGCAGATGGATAGCCCAATAGTTGCAAAGATTTCTTGGCCATTGGATGCAAAGAAGTAAGGCCTCCTACGGTTCCCAGGGCAAGTGGCACTTCTAATTCAAATTTAAAAACACCATCTATAATAGTGCAGGTAGATAGTGACCTGTATTGCCCATCTCTGCTTGCATAAGCATGCCCAGCGGCTTCTATGGCTCTAAAATCATTGCCTGTAGCCAGCACTACAGCATCAATGCCATTGTATATGCCTTTGTTGTGGGTTGTAGCCCTATAGATATCTGCTTTCGCTATGTCTATGGCGGTTTTAAATTTTTTTGCAAGAGAAGTAATGTCTTCTTCTGTCGAAGATATATTGAGATTATGTACTTCACATTCAACCCATGCCTTGACAATACATTGTGGGGTATAATTGGAAAGTATCGCCAATATTATTTCTATTTTACCATATTGACTAGATAATGCATCAAAATATATTTCAAGACACGAAGCATATGCTTCTAATACCGTATTTATAAAATTGGCACCCATACTATCACAAGTCTGGAAATGTGCCCTTAGTTGATATATATTTTCTACCTCATCTAATTGTATAAATTCTATATTGTCGAGTCCCCCTCCTCTTTCTTCCATATTGCGTGTAAGCGAGGAAGTATGTTTTCTCAAGTCCTCGAATATTGCTGCTTGGTGGTTTATTATTTCATTAAAAGGTCCCTGCCATTTAAAACTAATATGTCCAACTTTTTTGGTATCTATTACCTGAGTGTGGAATCCGCCTTTGTCCATCCAAAATTTTGCTGCAGAGCTTGCAGCTGCTACAACACTGCTTTCTTCTATTACCATAGGTACGGCGTAAAAATGGCCGTCAATTAAAAAATTTGGTGCAATGCCATATGGCATAAAAAAATTTGATACCGTATTTTCACTAAAGCCGTCGTGCAATTTTTGGATACCGCTGTCAATATGCAAATAATCTTTAGCCAATTGTGCTATGTCTTCTACGTTGAAGTTAGTACTAAGCCATTCAAGTTTCTGGCTTCTTGACAATTTTGAAAACCCATTGATTGATTTATTTTTTTCCACGTATATCTATTTTATAGTCAAAAGTTGGCTGGCAAGCGCAAGACCTTCGATTTGGCATTTTGTGTAGGTTTGCAGTTCTTCATAATTAACTATTGCATATCTTAAAAAGGAAGAAGCTTGTCCATACACTGCATTTAGTTTAGATTTTCCAATGAGGTAGTAACCGTCAAGAAAGGATTTAATCCCTCCTGATATTATGATGTTTTGGCACATAAATGGATTTTGTAAAGAATTTTGAGATGCCAACAATGACATATTCACGAAATCCACCATTTCGCTGGCAGTATGACCTACATAGGTTAAAGATTCGAACCAATCATTTTTATCCTGGTTATCTCTGTACAATTCTATTTTAGAAAAATTGGTACCCCCAAATGCTGCAAATTCTATGGCAGCAATAGGTAACGATAGCAATGCATTGAGACTCTGTGGTCCCATACCATGACCGACTTCTTTTACAATAATTTTTGTGTCGAGAGCATCTATTGTTCTTTTTATTGTTTCAATAGGTGGCATAAAGTATAAATCACCCTCAGGTTGCAGCCACTCCTGAAGTGGATTAACGTGGATGATGAGGCCGTCGGCCTGTAGCTTATCAATCATAGTATTGACGAGGTTTATCTTACCGTCAGTGATAAGTTGCTCAACTTGAGCAATACCAAGATTGGCATAAAATGGCTGATCTCCAATGTGTTTTCTAAGGTTAAAATCTTCGAAGAATTCATCGGAATGCAATAAACTCCTACAGGAACCAAGACCCATACCCAGTCCAAATTCTTTACAGACCATAGCCAGGTTTTTATTGATAGTCGAGGCTAGCTCCGTGCCACCAGTCATACTGGATACCCAAAGTGGAGCTTTCATGGCTTTGCCGGCAAAAGTCAGATTTAAAATATCCGTCGATGCTGCATGACCTTTTAATATTGGTTCATAATAAAACCTATTGTCTATAGAAAAGGCATCTGTCTGCGACTTAAATGCCATCTCAATATGATCTTTTTTTCTCGACTCCGATGTTGGGTCTATTGTTAACTCCATAATTCTTTATTGGTTTGCAAAAATAGAATATTTATAGGACAAAACATTTATTTGACAAATATGTTGTATTACATTATACTTATTCTATTATATTGATTTGATCCACGCTTTGAAAGAGAAACCTTATAGAAGGAAACCTGCTCTATTCATTAATAAATTTTTAAGCTGCTTGAACTAAAAAACCATTACTTTTGTACTATGCATTTTATTAAACAGCTCTTCATATTTCCAATAAAGGTATACCAAAAATTCATTAGCCCATTGTTGGGCAGTAATTGCAGATACACTCCTACCTGTAGCCAGTATATGGTAGAATCGATTGAGGAATGGGGAATATTTAAAGGCTTATTTCTGGGTATAAAAAGAATAGGAAGATGTAATCCTTGGGGCGGAGTAGGATTTGACCCTACACCAAAGAAAAAAAATAACCCAACCTAAAATAGACTATAATTGAAAACTAAATTTTGAAAAAAATATAATATAAACAAATGAAAAAAATATTGATTTTTGTTGGATTGGTAATGCTTGCTTTTTCGTGCAAGTCAAAAAAAGAAGAAATAACTACCCCTGTAGAATCTACATCATCCGAAAATAACGAAATTTCAGATTTACCGGTTTTAACCAAAAGATGGGAAACCGATACTGTTACACTAAAGACACCTGAGTCGGTTGTATTTGATCAGAAGATGGGTACATATTATGTTTCCTGCATTGGAGCCGTACCGCCGGATGCCAAAGACAAAGATGGCTATATAGCTAAAGTAGATCAACAAGGCAAAATCATGAACGGTAAATGGATTACAGGATTGAATGGTCCTAAAGGTATGGTCATCAAAGGCGATACCTTGTATGTAACCGACATTACTGAAATTGTGTTAATCAATATTGCTTCATCAAAAATCATTAAGAGAATTCCTGTAAAAGGAGCACAATTTCTTAATGATATAGACATAGATGCTTCAGGTATTTTATATGTTAGTGACTCCAATACGAATACTCTCCACAGTTACGATGGAAAAACAGTGAAAACTATGTTAAACGCTGAAGTGTTGGGCGGGCCAAATGGTATATATAATGAATCGGATAGATTGGTTATGGCATCGTTTGGCAAAGGTCAGGTCTATACCGTAAGTAAATCGGACAATAAAATTGAAATAAAAACAGATTCTCTTCCGGGTGGAGATGGTGTAGAAGCTTTCAGAGACGGCTACCTGGTTTCCAATTGGAATGGCGAATTATACTATATCAATAAAGAGTGGAAAAAGAATTTACTGCTAGATACTAAAGCCAATAAACTAAATGCTGCTGATATAGAATTTGTTCCTTCTCAAAACCTGCTTGTAATTCCTACTTTTTTTGGAAACAGGGTAACTGCTTACGATGTAAAGTAAAAAAATCACAGCATTGGCCTTGCTAAAATCTACTGCTGATACTTTGATTATGTAAAGTTAGTAGCTGGAATTGTTCTTTGGTTTGATTGCTTTTTATTGATTTAAAGGTCTGAAAAAACAAAAGCTCCAACTGACTTTACAGAAGGAGCTTTGAAATTCAAATCGTTAAAGCCACATTATTTTTTAAAAGCAGAATGGGTATAGACATGCCCATTTATGCTGTACACCATTTCATAATTGCCTGCAGGAAGTTTTGCCACATTGTATTTTCTCTCTACTACAGGCTTGTCTATTTTCTCTGAAAACACAATATTGTTGTCTTCATCGTAAATTTTTACTACAGCATTTTTTGCCAAAGACAGCGCTTGAATAGCCCATACGTTTCCATAAGTAAGAAAGATAGGTTTAAACGTTTCTTCTATAAAAGCATCCACCAAGATTTCCCCTTTTCTAATTTTTACTTTTTGCAAGGCTACTTTTTGTTTGTTTTCGATAGAAATACTGTATTCACCATCATTCATTTTTGACAAGTTGTATTGTCTGTTAGCCTGAGGTTTTTCAATTTTCTCACTAAACATTATACTTCCATCCTCATCTTTTATGGTAACGGTTATGTTAGATTGTTTCCAGTTGTTTAAATTGACAACTATTGTTTTTGCATTGACTTCCTTTATAAAGTTGGGAGTCGTGCTTGCGAATACATTTGCACTGATTAAAATACTAAGTGCTAAGAATAATTTTTTCATTTTTAAAAAATTTAAGTTTTGTAATAATCTCTGCTACAAAGGTAAGTGGGTAAAAGAGGCCGCACTACATTTATTTTTTCTATTATGTGTATTAATTTACCCCAAAAATTAAATTATTTCATAAATTGTGTTAATTTTACATTTAATATAGATTATTAACCATATAATATTTTGAAATGGTATTTAAAAATCCGGAATTGGAAAGGGTTGAACCTTCGTTTGGCAATTCCTTTACTTTACATAAGTTTGAAGCCGGCAACAATCAAAATTCTACCCCAAAATGGCACTTTCATCCGGAACTCGAGATCGTTTTCATAAAAGAAGGCAGTGGCAAAAGACATATAGGCAACCATATATCTCAGTATGACAATGGTGATTTAATAATGGTTGGGCCCAATCTTCCACATTACGGATTTACAGATAGATTTTCCGGCACCAAGACAGAGATTATTGTACAGATGAAGGAAGACTTTCTCGGAAAGGAAATGTTTAGTAAAATAGAATTGATCACCATTGCAAAACTATTTGAACGATCAAAAAGTGGACTATCTTTTTTTGGCAATACAAAGACAGAAGTTGGTCAAAAATTGGAGAGTTTATTTTATATGACACATTTTGAGCGATTGATAGAGGTTTTGAAAATCTTTTATATATTGGCCAATTCAAGAGAGGTAACTGTTCTAAATGCCACTGGTATTGTGCTGGAAACTACACACTCAAGAGCTACGCAGCTGGATGAGATTTTCTCTTATGTGCGCAAAGAATTCCAAAATGAAATATCCTTGCTCAAAGTAAGTAAGCTCATCAATATGACTGAACCTTCATTCTGTAGGTTTTTTAAAAAAAACACCAACAAAACTTTCATTGAATTCCTCAATGAATACCGCATAACGCATGCGTGCAAATTATTGGCAGAAACAGATATGTCTATCACTGATATCTGCTTTGAAAGTGGCTTCAATAATTTCTCCCATTTCAATAATTATTTTAGGCGAGTGACCGCGAAGAGCCCTTCTGAATATAGGAAGTATCTGAGTCTCACAGTCGTACATGAGGTATAGGGCTCTCATTAGGATAGGATTGATTTTTAACCTACCTTTGCAAAAATCCAATAAGATACAATGACATTTAATGAATTAGGCTTACATGAACAACTTTTAGAGGCATTGTCTTACATGGGTTTTGATCAAGCCACACCAATCCAGGAGCAAGCGATTCCTGCCATATTGGAAGGCAGAGACATTATCGCATGTGCGCAAACTGGCACCGGAAAAACTGGTGCTTTTACTATTCCTTTGCTTCAACATTTAACTACTCATAAAAATACTGCCGCTCTTATCATAGTCCCTACAAGAGAACTTGCTATACAGATTGACCAACAAATAGAAGGATTTGGCTATTTCCTGGGCATACATTCTATGGCAATATACGGAGGTGGCGATGGTCAGGACTATGAAACACAAAAAAAAGCATTGAAGGGCGGCATCGATATTATCGTAGCTACGCCCGGTAAATTGCTATCACACATCAATATGAACAATGTGCGGTTTGACAATGTACATTATTTGGTCCTGGATGAGGCTGACCGTATGATGGATATGGGTTTTAGAGAAGATATCCTCCATATTATTTCTCATCTGCCAAAAGAAAGGCAAAGCCTTATGTTTAGCGCCACAATGCCTCCAAGAATAAGAGACCTTACCAATAAGTTATTGACCAATCCTTTTGAAATCAATCTTTCCATTTCTAAGCCAGCAGAAGGTGTGCTTCAAGCAGCTTATGTATGTCATGACCATCAAAAGATAGGCATCCTTACTAGACTTATAGCAGATAAGCCGGCCTACAAAAGCATTATCATTTTCAGTTCTACCAAAAAGAACATCAATACAATACTTCAGTCCTTAAAGAGAAATAAGCTGGATGCAGAAGGTATTTCTTCTGACCTTGAGCAAAAAGAAAGAGAAGAAGTTTTGCTGAGGTTTAGATCAAAGCAACTTAGAATTCTTGTAGCTACTGACGTCATGAGCCGAGGTATCGATATCAAGGACATCAATCTTGTCATCAATTACGATGTGCCTAAGCACGCTGAAGATTATGTGCATAGAGTAGGAAGGACTGCGAGGGCAGATACTACCGGTGTAGCCATCACACTCATCAATGAAAATGACATGCGCAATTTTGCCGGTATAGAAAGCTTGATTGAGGCTTCAATATTGAAGATTCCGGTACCGGCTGAGTTGGGTGAGGCTCCGGAGTACAATCCTTTTGAGCGCAGACCAAGACCTCAAAGAAGCTCCTCTGGTGGAAATAGAGGTGGAGGAAACAGGGGTGCAAGTGGAAGCAGTGCAAGCGGCGGTGGCAAGAAGAAATTTTTTGCCAAGAAAAAAAGTATGTAGGGAGAAAGTTAATGGTTAATGGTTATTAGTTAACGGTTATTAGTGATTGATTTGTCAGTGGCTCGTTATCAGGAGATTAGTCGGGCAATAGGGCATTTATTTTGAACCTTGCCCTTCTTAATGGTATAAAGTAGCACGGCCTTGTATTTGATCAATGTAGTTTTACAAATCTGGAGCTTTTTTCATATTTTTACCTCAAAAAAAATTTTACTCTCCATGTATTTACTCGGCCTTGACCTCGGCGGCACAAAACTGGAAGCGGCTATACTTACACAAGATACGCTTGAAGTGGTAGATCGCATGCGCATCGATACAGAAGCCCATCTTGGCTACGATCACATCGTAAGTCGCATTATAAAAATCATAGATAACATAAGCACCAAAAACAATTTGCATTTTGATAAAGTCGGTATAGCCACTCCCGGCACACTCGACCCCATGACCAATGCCATGAAAAACTGCAATACCACTGCCCTCAATGGCAGACCTCTCAAAGAGGACTTAATGCTCAAGTTGAAAGACATGAAAGTAACCTTAAGCAACGACGCCAATTGCTTTGCCATCGCAGAGACCAATCTTGGTGTCGTCAGAGAAGTAATGCCTGAGGCCAAGGTAGTGTTTGGTGTCATCATGGGCACAGGTGTGGGTGGTGGTGTAGTGGTCAATGGTCAGGTTATCGGCGGTCGTCACGGCATAGGTGGGGAATGGGGACACAATTTTTTGGACCAAAGCGGTGGTCCCTGTTATTGCGGTAAATCTGGTTGTGTAGAAAATGTAATATCGGGCCCGGCTACAGAGCGATATTACGAAAAAATCAGTGGGTCTCACAGAAAACTTAAAGACATCGTCACTTCCTACCGGCAAGGCAGTGACCCTTTTGCAGCGCAGACTATGGAGCGCCTTTTTGAAAACTTTGGAAAGGCCATATCTGTCATAATCAATATACTCGACCCCGATGCCATTGTCATAGGTGGTGGAGTAGGTAATATCGACGAGCTTTATACTAAAGGTGTAGAAAAAATAAAGCCTTATATTTTCAATAGCGGAGTCGTCAATACTGTGTTTTTAAAACCCAGGCTTGGGGATAGTGCGGGAGTGTTTGGAGCTGCATTGTTGTGAATGGGGGCTGGATATTAGAACTTGAATACGCCAATTTTATAGGTCGAAGTTGAAGCAAAAAAAACCAAAATTTATTTTGAATTCCAAATTAAATTTGGTGTGCTTTTCTATCAGACATGTGTCAGACAGTTGTCTGACCGTTGTCTGACAAAAATGTCCATTCATTTAATAATTTTATTTTTACAACTTATTGGTTTTCATTATATTATGTTATTTTTTTAACTACTATAAATCTCGTCCATTTTGCAAAATTTTACGAGCAAAATTTTATTGGTTTTTTAGTGTTTTAAAATATACTTTTATTCTGAACGGGTTTTGAAATGTGCGGAGATTTTATTGCCCCTTCAATATTTTATTTGTTATCCCCTCTACAATAATCTTTTTATCCAAATCTTATTTTTCTTTTTCTTGAATTTTTATGCCCTCCTTTTCTTAATATCTGACTATATTTGCACCCAATTCATAGAAATTTTCATACCATATGCCTAAAGATACTTCCATTCGCTCCGTACTCATCATCGGTAGCGGTCCTATCATTATTGGTCAAGCTTGTGAATTTGACTACTCGGGTACTCAGGCTTCAAGATCACTCAGAGAAGAGGGTATTGAAGTATCTCTGATCAATTCCAACCCGGCCACAATAATGACCGATGAGGTCACTGCTGACCACATTTATTTGCTTCCCCTCAACGTAGAAAGTTTGGAAAAAATATTGAAAGAACGGCAAATAGATGCAGTACTTTCTACGATGGGAGGACAGACAGCACTAAATCTCGCCATAGAAGCAGATAAGGTCGGGCTTTGGAAAAAATACAATGTCAAAATGATAGGCGTCGATGTAGCTGGCATAGAACTGGCTGAAGACAGGGAACTGTTTAGACAACACGTCATTAAAATAGGATTGAGTGTAGCTCCTTCTTTCATTGCCAATTCTTTTCTTGAAGGCAAAGAAGCTGCCCAAAAAATTGGTTATCCACTGGTCATAAGACCCAGCTATACTTTAGGCGGCACCGGTGGTGGATTTGTGCACAACAAAGACGAATTTGACGACGCCCTCAGAAGAGGACTTGACGCCTCACCTAACCACGAAGTCCTTGTAGAAAAAGCGGTCCTGGGATGGAAGGAGTTTGAACTGGAATTGCTACGTGACCAAAACGACAATGTCGTCATCATCTGTACCGTAGAAAATCTTGATCCTATGGGCATTCATACTGGTGACAGCATTACTGTAGCCCCAGCCATGACCCTTTCTGACACAGCCTATCAACGTATGAGAGACCAGGCTATCTTACTCATGCGATCGATGGGCAACTTCGCTGGCGGATGCAATGTGCAATTTGCACTCAACCCCGTGAATGAAGAACTCATCGTTATTGAAATCAATCCAAGAGTTTCTAGATCATCAGCTCTGGCAAGCAAGGCTACCGGTTATCCCATTGCAAAGATTGCTGCCAAGCTCGCCATTGGCTACCATCTTGATGAGCTTAAAAATCAAATCACCAAAACAACCTCCGCTTATTTTGAACCGACACTTGACTATGTCATTGTGAAAATGCCTCGCTGGAATTTTGATAAGTTTCACGGTGCCGATACCACACTTGGCCTTCAAATGAAATCTGTGGGTGAAGTCATGGCCATAGGGCGTACATTTCTCGAAGCCCTTCAAAAAGCGTGTCAATCTCTGGAAAACAATCGTGCAGGCCTGGGCTCTGATAAGAAGGAATGGATGAAAACCGAAGACATCCTCAACAGACTGGAAAAAGCAAGCGACGACAGAATTTTCAGGGTCAAAGATGCCATCAGACTTGGTGTGCCTATCAAATCATTGCAAAAATTGACCAACATAGATCCCTGGTTTCTCAATCAAATAAAAAAACTGGATGACGCTGAGTCAAAACTCATGCGATTCAATGTAGCGGAAGACATCCCTGTTGATTTTTTTAGAGAATTAAAGATGATGGGCTACTCAGATGCACAGATCGCATGGACTTTACGTATAGAAGAAAAAGAAGTAACCAGAAGAAGAAAAGCCCTGGGCATCATCCGTTCTTATAAAATGGTGGATACTTGTGCAGCAGAGTTTGAAGCGAAGACACCATATTACTACTCCACTTTTGATGGAGAAAATGAAAGCATACCATCCGCTAAAAAGAAAATTGTTGTGCTGGGTTCCGGCCCCAACAGAATAGGCCAAGGCATAGAATTTGATTATTGTTGTGTGCATGGCCTGCTTGCTATTAAAGAAGCCGGTTATGAAGCCATCATGGTCAATTGCAATCCAGAGACAGTTTCAACAGATTTTGACATAGCAGACAAACTTTATTTTGAACCGGTATATTGGGAGCACCTTGAAGAGATACTTGATCTCGAGAAACCTGAAGGCGTCATCGTTCAACTAGGAGGTCAAACGGCACTCAAATTGTCAGAACTTATTCATGCGAAAGGTGTAAAACTTATAGGTACAAGCTTTGACGATATGGATATCGCAGAAGACAGAGGCCGCTTCAGTGACCTGCTGAGAGACCTTGATATTCCTTACCCATTGTACGGCGTAGCAAAAGATACAGATGAAGCACTAGCTGTGGCAAATAGAGTTACTTATCCTGTACTGGTAAGACCTTCCTATGTTTTGGGTGGTCAACGCATGAGGATTGTCATCAATGATGAAGAACTTGAAAAACATGTGCTGAGTATTTTCAAGCACTTACCAGACCATAAAGTGCTGGTAGATCAATTTCTTGAGCGGGCCAAAGAAGCAGAGATTGATGGTATCTATGACGGAGAGCAATTTCACATCATGGGTATTATGGAGCATGTAGAGCCTGCAGGTGTGCATTCCGGTGATAGCAATGCACTGCTTCCTACCTACAGTCTCTCCAAAGATGTAATAGATCAAATGACCATCTACGCAGAAAGACTCGCCATGGCCCTTAAAATAAAAGGGCTTATCAACATACAATTTGCCATTAAAGGAGAAAAGGTTTATGTCATTGAAGCCAATCCAAGGGCTTCCAGAACTACTCCATTTATTGCCAAAGCATACAAAGTCCCTTACCTCAATATTGCCACACATGTAATGATGGGCAGCAAAAAATTGAAGGATTTCAAAATAGAAAACAAGCTCAAAGGCTATGCCATCAAAGTCCCTGTATTCTCTTTCAATAAGTTTCCCAATGTCGATAAGAATTTAGGTCCTGAAATGAAAAGCACCGGCGAAGCCATTCACTTTATAGAAGATTTGACCGATCCGTTCTTCAGAGAACTGGACAGAAACAGGTATGTGTATTTGACAAGATAATGAGCTAATTTGCTAATTAGTTAAAGTACTATTATGACTCGTCCTGAAAAAAGTTGACTATTTTTGAATGATAATCCTGCTGCAAATTTACTTTTTTTTATTAATCCTAATATAGCTTTACATTTTATGATT
>JAYUTD010000587.1:0-2878 GCA_043755305.1 Saprospiraceae bacterium | reverse complement strand
CAGGGTGTCCCTAAAGTAATTAGCAATTTGTATTGTTTGGCATTCTTTACAACTCGGATAAAATAAAGTTTTTCCATCGCCAATATATAAATCGATCTCTAAAGTTTTATTTAAGGTATAATTTTACTAATTAAAAGTAAGTTGTTGTTTTACTATTTCATTTTTAAAAAATTGTTGTAATAGTCATGCTAAGTACAGAGACGAAAATTCAAATAGTCGTATTAATGGCTAAATTCAAATCAAAAACACAGGTGATGAGGGAATTGAAAAAATTAAATGTTCCAGATATGCCATCATCTTCAGAAACAATTGTAAATGTTTACAACAAGTTTCTCATACATGGAACAGTGCACGATTTGCCAAAGAGTGGTCGGCGTAGCAGTGAAATTAGCGAAGCAATATTGGATGTTGTCAAAGATCATGAAATCCATTCTTGTCGCGAGATTGCAAATATTGTCGGAATTTCGAAAAGTGTCGTCCATAGGTCGCTGACGACGGAACTTCATTTAAAACCATACAAATTACAGTTCCACCAAATGCTACATGAAGAAGACTTTGCAAATCGTGTTTGCGCGTGCCATGAGATTCTTGAATTGCATCAATCCAACCCCTCATTTTTAAAAAGCCTGATAATGTCAGATGAGGCTACCTTTTATGTGGATGGCACAGTGAATCGACACAATTGTCGCATATGGGGAAATGAGAAGCCCGATATGATTCTGAACAAAAATCAAAATTCACCGAAAATCTCAATTTGGGCTGGTATGTCTAAAGACGGTTTAATTGGTCCATACTTTTTTCGGGAGAATATCAATGGTGAAAATTATAGAAACATGCTTGAAAGTTTTTTGGTACCATACCTAAAGAGCCATCGAAAATTAAGATCTTCTTATTTTCAACAAGATGGAGCAGCACCACATTTTGCTCTGATTGTGCGTGATTTTTTAAATCGCAATTTTAGACAAAAATGGATTGGGCGTGGTGGCGCACTACTTTGGCCAGCAAGATCTCCGGACTTAACTCCACTAGATTTCTTTCTATGGGGGTATTTAAAGAACAACGTTTACAGACACCACCCGGAAAATCTACAGCAGTTGGAAGAAATAATTCAACTGGAATTTTCGAAAGTATCGATTCTTATGTGTCAAAATGCTATGGATGGTTTCATTAATCGCCTAGTTAAATGTATTAACCTTAATGGTAAACAAGTTGAATAAAATAAAACTTTGATTAGTTCATTAGTTGTTCATAAAAATTTGTTATAATATTTGTCACTAAAATTCTGAAATTTTGATAATTTAAATTGCTAATTACTTTAGGGACACCCCTAAATATTGCATTATTATATTGCAAGTCAATCGGATTTTCGATGGTACCACAACGTCATGAATTTATTGCGCAACTGGTATTTTATACAGACAGCAGCAATCAATCCGGAGGCCAGAAGCACCAAATTCAAAGATGAAGTCATGGGCCGTTTGATAAGATTTGTTTCGTCACACGAAGTAGGACATACGCTGGGCCTGCCCCATAATATGGGCGCATCTGTTGCTTATAAAGTAGACTCGCTTCGGTCTCCCTCATTCACGCAGAAGATGGGCGTATCTCCATCTATCATGGACTATGCCAGATTCAATTATGTGGCACAACCACAAGATGGAAACGTGGGCTTGATGCCGAATATTGGTGTCTATGATGACTGGTCTATAGAGTTTGGCTATAGATTGATAGAAGGAATCAAAAATCCTGTTGATGAACGACCAATCATCAACGAATGGATTAAAGCAAAGGCCGGTAACCCATACTATAGATTTGGTAGACAAAGAGGCATGCCTGGTGACCCTACATCACAAACAGAAGATATAGGAGACAACTCTATGAAAGCAAGTGCACTGGGTATTGAAAACCTCAAACGCATAGTACCAAATTTAATACAGTGGAGTGGTGAGACAACCAAGGATTTTGCTGATCTCAAGGAATTGTATGACAATGTAGTGGGCCAATACAGGCGATATCTGGGCCATGTTACGGCCAATGTTGGTGGTATCTACGAGTACTACAAGACCTCAGACCAAAATCAGGCAGTATACACACATGTAGAAAAAGCAAGGCAAAAGGAAGCCATACAGTTTTTAAACAAACAATTGTTTGATACTCCTTCCTGGCTGATTGACCAACGGATATTGTCAAGAATAGAAGAGACAGGTATGACAGAGAGAATCAGAGGCATGCAAGACCAGACACTGGCTATGCTTATCAATCCTGACAGAATGAAAAAAATGGTAGAGAACCACGCATTGAATGCTGCCAACGCCTATAGCATAGGCGAGATGATGGATGACCTTACAACCAATATTTACAGAGAAATTGGTACCAATGCCGTAATTGATTTGTACAGAAGAAATTTGCAAAGAACTTTTATTGAAGCGATGCAACGGCTTATCGAAAGTACTGAAAATTCTGTGGAACATACCGATATAAAAGCTTTGGGCAGGGGTACGCTGACGGACTTAAGGGTTAGATTGAAATCAGCTACTTCCAGAGACAAATTGACCAGATACCATATTGACGATATGGTAGCCAGGATTGACAAGATATTGGATGTAAAGCCTTAAGAAGCAGCAGTTTTAAAGTATAAAATATTCACTATAAAAAAAGAAGTTGTCCTAAAGGCAACTTCTTTTTTTTGGTGCAAAACAAAATACCGTTTACAATTAACCCTTTGTTCCAATAATATCTTGGATTTGCGCCTTCAGTACTTTCAATGGCTTATCACTTTTTTGGATTTGGGCAATTAGCAATGCACCTTCAAGTCTGGTCATAAATTCAGTGGCTTCTTTTTTACCTGCTGCACTATTCTTATATTTAAAATAGGCAG
>JAYUTD010000586.1:0-2688 GCA_043755305.1 Saprospiraceae bacterium | reverse complement strand
AATTATATCTCAGGTCTAGGACCTACCATGTCACAAAATATAGTCAATTACAGGTCAGACAATGGACCTTTTACCTCGCGGCAGCAGCTGCTCAAGGTAGCAAGACTAGGCGCCAAGGCGTATGAGCAATGTGCCGGCTTTCTCCGCATCAGGGAGGCAGGCAATCCACTCGATAATACAGGTGTGCATCCTGAATCCTATGCAGTGGTTAATACTATGGCAAAAGATATGGGTGTCACAATTGATACACTTATTGAGGACAAAGAATTAAGAAGCAAAATAAAATTGCAGGACTACACCAATGAAAAAATAGGCCTTCCTACCTTGCAGGACATCATGAAAGAACTTGAAAAACCAGGGCTGGATCCAAGAGGCGAGGCCAAAGTATTTTCATTTGCGGAGGGCATAAAGACATTGGCGGACATACGGGAAGGCATGGTCTTGCCGGGTATAATCACCAATATGACAAACTTTGGAGCCTTTGTGGACATAGGCATCAAAGGGGATGCATTGCTACACATTTCACAGATTACCAAAAAATTTATCAAAAGTCCGGCAGAAGTACTTAAATTGCAGCAAGTCGTCAATGTCAAAGTACTGACCATAGAAGAAGAACGCAAAAGGGTCAATTTGACCATGTTGTTTTAAGCCAGTACATTTTTTAATTTATTTTTAATACAGCTTAATTATGGATGTAAAACTTAATGGCACACCAAATATAAAAAGTGAATTGCATGCCCGCAATGTGCATAGAGACCGCTATGATTTTGAGGCTTTATGCGCTGACTTACCTGAATTATCTAAGCATATAGTGATGAGTAAGTACAACGACTCAACCATTGATTTCAGTAACGCTGAAGCGGTGAAATGCCTCAATCAGGCTTTGCTTTTGCACCATTATGAAATCCATTACTGGGATGTACCGCAAGGTTATTTGTGCCCACCAATACCTGGCCGTGCGGATTACATACATTACATAGCAGATGTATTGGCAGAAAATAATAATGGCAGTATTCCTGTTGGAAACCATATTAAGGTATTGGATATAGGCGTAGGAGCAAATTGCATTTATCCCATTCTCGGCAACTGCATATATGAATGGCAATTTGTAGGTACTGAAGTAGATGCAATAGCTGTAAACAATGCCTGTCAGATTGTGGCACACAATAACATGCGCCAGGCTATAGAGATAAGAAAACAATCGGACAAAACACTTATTCTCAATGGCATAATAAAAGAAACAGATCGATTTGACATCGCCATATGCAATCCGCCTTTTCACAGTTCTGAACATGATGTAGTGGCCAATGCAAAAAGGAAATGGCGAGGGCTGGATAAAAAAGAAAAGGCCGACACTTTAAATTTTGGAGGGCAGAAAAATGAATTGTGGTGCAAAGGCGGGGAGAAGGCATTTATTGAAAAAATGATCATGGAGAGCCGATTGTTTACAGATCAGGTAAAATGTTTTTCTACCTTGGTTTCTAAAGAAGATCATCTTGCCAAAGTGTACAGATGTCTTGAGTCTGCAAATGCGCAATCCGTGAAGACCATCGAAATGGGACAAGGCCAAAAGAAGAGCAGGATTGTGGTCTGGAAGTTTGATTGACTTAGCCGGAAAGCGACAATTTTTAGGCAAGTTTATTTTTCCTTTTTGGCTTTAAAACAAAGCATAAATTAATGCTGTACCTCACGTGTAATTTTAGAGGAGGGCTTTGTTGTTATACATTTTAATCCAATGTTCGAGAACAATAAAATGTAAATTTCCTTTCATTTTCAGAAATTATTTAAATTAATATCTGCTTGATGTGGAGGATGGCACTAAAATATAAAGTAACTAATATTGTAATTATTAGAATAAAATACTGATTTAATTTTATTTGATGAGAAATTGTTAGCCAACATAGATTGATTGTACTTTTTTTTGTTAAAACGCACATATTCAACCTATTAATTGCAATAATCTATTGCTATTTAGCTTGTGATGGTGTATATTTGTATATCCAAATATAATTTTAAAAATACATTATTTTTAGAAACCAAAAAAAGTACAGAATGAGAAGCCTAATTGCATTCTTCTTTATAATTTTTTATTACACAATCCATGCTCAGGATGCACCAAATTTTACCGTCACAGATGCGAGTGGCAAGGTGCATAAGTTATATGAAGATTACCTCAATAAAGGTAAGATCGTAGTGCTCAAGATATTTTTTGTGGATTGCCCACCTTGCAATGCCATTGCTCCTGCTACCCAACAAAAATTTGTAGATTGGGGCAGCGGCAACAGCAATGTGCAATTTATAGAGATGACCAATAAAATTGGAGATACGGATTCAAGAGTAAATGTGTACAAAAGCAAGCACGGCATTACTTTTCCATCTATAAGTTCTGATGGTGGCTCGCTCAATGCCATCATACCCTATACCAATGGTACTTATGGCATATGGTTTGGCACGCCTTTTTTTGCAATAATTGCACCTACTAAGAAAGTAACTTATGATGTATTGTTTAACAACATGGATATTGTCTTGCAAAGTCTTGGAGCAAAAAAGTTAGCACCGCCCAATACAATCGCTTTGAGCATTACCTCACCGCTTGCACAACTTCCACAAGGTGTATCTTACCTTCTCAAAAGTTCGTCCAATGCATCCATCAACTACAATATCACCCAGCTCACCAATGGCACCAAC
>JAYUTD010000585.1:0-2690 GCA_043755305.1 Saprospiraceae bacterium | reverse complement strand
CGTTAAATAGCGATTATCTTATTACTGATACTTGCTTGCCAACGATATATTTGTTATTGATCAATTGAATGAAATAATTGCCTGAATTAAATCTTGATGCGTCTATTGACAATCTATCTAACGCAAGATTATTTAAGTAAACAACCTTTCCTGTATTGTCGAAGATGGTCACTTTTGTGTCTGCTCCTTTTATTGAAGCTTCCTTTACTTCAATATTTATATAAGAAGTGGTTGGATTAGGATAGACACTAATAGTAGCATCGCTTAAGACATCGTACGTTGCATTTGGTTCAGCAAATCCATATTCTCCTGTATCTGATTTAAATGATACCTTATATGTACCTGCTACACATAGTATATTTTTTCCATCTTGTGTACCAATTCCAACTGGCCAAGCTTCTGAACCCCAGTTTACTTTCCAATCTGTCTCTGCTCTAAACTTAATGCCTCCTCCTGATTTAGGGTCCGTAAGTGTTACAGAAGCCATTGACCATGAATTGGGATCTGTTGGAGATTTAGTTAAGTACGCATCTCTTGCACCATTATCTCCTGAAGCCGGCCAATCACCAAATGGTCCTGCTTCTCCGACTATTGAAATTTTTTCAAACTCAATTACTGCTTCAAAATTGTACTCGCCAGTAAGTGTGTTAAATGATATTTTATAGTCCCCTGCCGGCACGGGAATATTCGGTCCGTCTTGTTCTGCAATGCCTTTAGGAAAATCTGCTGACCCCCAGTTAACATCCCAAGCATTATCAGATCTAAATTTAGCTTCTCCAGTTACAAGTTTAACTCTAAGTTTCCACAAAGTTGGATCTGAATCATCTTTTATCATATCCGTATCATTGTCCCAGCCTCCAGGAGTGGCAGATCCAATAATGCCTATAGTTGCATAAGGTTTAATAATTTTAAAGTCAAACTCACCTGTTTTAGTGTTAAATGAAACCTGATATTTACCTGCTTCGTTGACAGCTATGTTGGGTCCTGTCTCAGTAGCTATTCCCTTTGGAAAATCAGCACTGCCCCAGGAAATCGCCCATGCACGATTGGCTCTAAATTTTACCTCGCCTACAATTAGATCAACTTTTCCTTTCCATTCATCCGGATTGCTTCCATCTCTTGTAAGGTCTGTATCTGTGTCCCAGCCACCAGCTGTGGCTGAGCCAATAAGACCAATAGCTTCATAATCTTTTTGTTCTTCAAATTTATATTCTCCGGTGGCTTTGTTGAAATTAATCAAATATTTGCCTGCTGTCGCAATCGGAATATTTGGTCCGTCTTGAGTAGCTGTACCTGTAGGAAAATCTATAGCTCCCCAATTAACGGCCCATGCATCATTTTGTCTAAACTTAGCTTCACCAGATTTTAGAACCATTGTTGCATAATACTTATTGGTGTCCGTCTGATCGATATATAAATCTGTATCAGCATCCCATCCTCCAGGAGTAGCAGATCCTATAATGCCTATGTCTGAGTCAACGTCAAAATAGTATTCTCCTGTGTTTGAATTAAAAGTGACAATGTAATCTCCGGCATAAACTGGGATATTTGAACCACCTTGAACTCCTGTACCTTTCGGAAAGTCCTTGGCTCCCCAATTGATGTCCCATGCATCGTTTGCCCTAAATTTGGCTTCTGCTCCCGTTAAGGTAATAGATACAGACCATAAATGAGAACTATCCGGATTTTGAATCATATCTGTATCGCTATCCCATCCTGTTGGAGTAGCACTTCCTATGATTCCTACTGAAGTAATCTGCCCATATGAAAATAGAGCCGATACCATCATTAATAGAATAAAATGTAAGCGTAATTTCATTTGAATAATTTAATTGTGAAAAATAGTTATTGTAATTAGGACACAAAGTAAAAGAAATTTTTATTTTTACGGAAAATTTTATCTAAAAAAATTACTGAAATGAAGAAATTTAAATTCAAGTCACCACATTTTTTCCCTTTCGTATGTTCCTTTCTTTTATGTGCCGAAATTTTATTCGGTCAGCGTACAATTTCTGGTGTTGTCACAGATGCATCCTCTAAAGAACCCCTAATTGGGGCAAATATTGTTTTGAAATCAAACAATACCATTGGTACCGTTTCAGATTTTGATGGTAAATTTTCCCTTGAAGTCCCTTCAAATGCAGATTTTCTTACAATAACATATGTTGGATATTCTTCCCAAGACGTAAATATATCTTCAATAAATGAAGTAGTTATAGCACTGCAAGAAGGTGAAATTCTTCAAGATGTCGTAGTTATAGGTTATGGCACCGTAAAAAGACAAGATGCTACCGGTGCTGTTCAGTCTGTCAATTCTGAATCTTTCAATAGGGGAGCAATTACAGGTCCTCAGGATTTGCTTGCAGGCAAGGTGGCCGGGGTATCTATCACTTCCTCTGGTGACCCTGGAGGTGGTTCTGCCATTCGTATAAGGGGTCAGTCCTCTATTAATGCATCCAGTGACCCACTGATCGTAATTGATGGCATCCCAATGGATTTTGGGGGTGTCAGTGGTTCGAGAAATTTTTTAAATATAATCAACCCAAATGATATTGAATCTATGACCGTGCTCAAAGATGCCTCCTCTGCAGCTATATATGGCAACAGAGCTTCTGGCGGGGTTATTCTGATTACTACTAAAAAAGGTGCAGCAGGCAATAAACTTTCTATCTCTTATAATGGTAATATTT
>JAYUTD010000584.1:0-6718 GCA_043755305.1 Saprospiraceae bacterium | reverse complement strand
TGACATGCCACCTATCAATTCAGCACAGGATTGGGGAAAATTATTCAACGAATTCTTATCAAATGCAGAAAAATTTGTTGAAAAAATCGAAAAAATGCCCGACGAAATATTAGATGAAAATTTCATAGAAGCAAAATATGGCACCTATTTGCGGAATATTGAAGGTGTAATAGAACACAGTTACTACCATTTAGGGCAAATCTCCTTAATTAAAAAATGGGTATTAGAAAATGAGGGTTAGTTTAAGCCATTTGCGCTAGACAAGGTATTCTATTGAAAACACATTCGGCGGTAAAGGCAAATTTTGATACCAAACCAAAATGTACCTTAGAATCTTCATAGACCCCTTTTTTATATGCTTAAAGATTTGAAAACTAAACAATTCTCTACCACCAAAGATGCAATAATTATATTGTACAGAACCAACTTCTATGCAATTTACCAAATTTTTCTTTATTTTTGCGATTCAATCAAATAAAAATTTTGAATGCATCATTTAAGTGAACAGGAAATCAATAGAAGGGAAAATCTTAAGAAGTTGATAGACTTGGGTATAGATCCTTTTCCAAGCAATACTTTTGATATCAATGCCAATGCAGAAGACATCAGAGACAATTATAAGCAAGGCGACACTACTTATCAGAACGTGACTCTTGCAGGCCGCCTTATGTCGCAACGTATCATGGGTAAGGCGGCATTTGCCGAAATCATGGATAGCACAGGCAGGATTCAGATATATGTCAACAGAGATGAAATTTGCCCGGGCGAAGACAAGACTTTGTACAACGATGTTTTTAAAAAATTGCTTGATCTGGGTGATTTTATAGGAGTAAAAGGATATGCTTTTTTTACCCAAACAGGAGAGCTCAGTATCCACGTAAAGGAATTTTCATTGCTCAGCAAATGCCTAAAGCCGCTGCCTGTGGTCAAAACGGATGAGCATGGTGTAGTGCACGATGCGTTTACCGATCCTGAGCAGCGTTATAGAATGAGGTATGTGGATATGGTCGTCAATCCACAAGTAAGAAAAGTGTTTAAACAACGTACCCAAATGTACAATAGCATAAGGGAATACCTCAATAAAAAAGACTATCTTGAAGTAGAAACGCCAATCCTACAGCCACTTTACGGTGGAGCAGCAGCCCGACCTTTCAAAACACACCACAACACACTCGATATGACATTGTATATGCGTATCGCCAATGAATTGTACCTCAAAAGACTAATCGTGGGTGGCTACGATGGAGTTTATGAATTTAGCAAAGATTTCAGAAACGAAGGTATGAGTCGATTCCACAACCCTGAATTTACACAGATAGAGCTCTATGTGGCATACAAAGACTACGAATGGATGATGAATCTTGTTGAGGAAATGATCGAAAAGGTAGCCATCGATATGCATGGTACTACGGAGGTTAAGGTAGGTGACCATACCATCAACTTCAAAAGACCATGGCAGCGATATACTATGTATGAGGCCATTAAAGTTTTTACCGGTGTAGACATAGAGACCATGGATGAAACAGCGCTAAGGACCGCAGCCAAAGATCTCAAGGTACATGTGGACAATACTATGGGAAAGGCCAAGCTCATCGATGAAATATTTGGAGAACATGTAGAGCCAAAACTCATACAGCCGACTTTTATTACTGACTATCCGGTAGAGATGTCGCCATTGGCAAAGAAACATAAATCAAAGCCCGGACTCGTAGAAAGATTTGAAGCCATATGCAATGCGAAGGAGATTGCCAATGCGTTCTCCGAACTTAATGACCCTATTGACCAAAGAGAGCGATTTGAAGGTCAACTTGAGTTAGGCATGCGTGGCGATGAAGAAGCTATGATGCTTGATGAAGATTTTCTAAGGGCTCTCGAATACGGCATGCCACCGACAGCAGGCCTGGGTATAGGCATGGATCGACTGGCAATGATTATGACCAATCAAAATTCTATACAAGATGTGCTTTTCTTTCCTCAAATGAAAAAGGAAAATCCAAATTGATGTTGATTAATGATCCCATTTTAATTGTTTAAAAATGATTCTATTATCCATAGTAAGATCGGTTATTGTAATCCTATCAATGATAATTTGGATGATAGCATATGGTATAAAGTCACTCATTGCAAAGCATACACCAGAACGGGCTTTTGCCTTAAGAAAACACTGGCTTAAATATATAGGTTATCCTATCATGAACATTCAGGTTGAAATGGAAGGCAGCCCTTTGGACGAACCCGCTATCTATGTATCCAACCACCGTTCTTTTGCTGACCCTGTAGTTATATGTGGTTATCTCGATGCGTATATCATCGCCAAAGCAGAAGTAGGGGACTATCCCATCATCAGTACAGGAGCCAAGCTAACAGGAGTCATTTTTGTAAAGCGGGAAAACAAAGCTTCCAGGTATGAAGTTCGCGACATGATGATCGATACTATTCACAAAGGTTACAATGTGCTTGTATTTCCAGAGGGGACAGTTGGAGTACAAAAGCAAACGTTGGATTTTAGGGCTGGCACGTTTCACGAAGCTGCGCAAAACAATATACCGATTGTACCGATTGCAGTAGAATTCAGGAGCGAAAAAGACCTTTGGCTTATCCACAATTTTGTAAAACTGTTCATCAATCAATTTGCCAAATGGAAAACAGAGGCCAAGTTGGCTTTTGGTCCGGCAATGCGCGGACAAGATGGTGAAAAACTGAGGAATGAAGCCCAAGCCTGGATCAATGCCAAGCTTGCGGGGATGCATGAAGGCTGGACAGAGGTGGATTTTAGCAAATACGAAGACCATGGACCCATTTACAAATACAAGGATTGAATTGCATTACTTGAGGCAAAATTTTAAGCTAAAACATTTTAAAATGTTGATTAAATCCAATTTTTACTCATTATATTTGCAATATCACAAAATATTATTTTGAGCATTATTAAATAATTCGACACCTTACACCTTCTATTTAAGATAAAAAATCTCATAACCTACTATTTTTCAATTATATTACAAATAGATTTGCCCATTTGAGAATAAAAAGTTACCTTTGCACTCGCTAAAGCAGTATTGGAACAAATCTGCATATTGGTAACATTTAAAACACAATTAATTAATGTCAGCTTATTTATCAAAAGAAAAGAAGTCAGAAATCATCGCTGAGTATGGTGGTTCTGCAAAAAACACAGGTGCTACTGAAGCGCAAATTGCTATTTTCACCACAAGAATCCAGGCATTGTCTGGTCACTTGAGAGAAAACAGAAAGGACAATTCTTGCAAAAGGTCACTATTGACACTAGTAGGTAAAAGAAAGCGATTGCTTTCTTACTTACAATCAAGGGATATTGTTAAATACAGACAACTGATTGAGAAACTCAATATCAGAAAGTAAAAGATATTTAAAGAGAGTGTTTTGCAAACACTCTCTTTTTTTGTTTTAAAGCAAGCCCATAATCACCAAGAATCCCAACTCCGACCCACACACATTTTTTATATACAAGATTAAAAACAAATTAAATTTATGGGAAATATCGTTCCTACATCAGTCCATTTTAACTTACCCGACGGAAAAAAAGTAACCATCGAAACTGGGAAATTAGCCACTATGGCCCACGGTTCAGCGATGGTAAAAATTGAGAACACTATGATATTAGCTACTGTTGTAGCTGCAAATAAAATAAAAGAAGGCCAGGATTTCTTTCCTCTTTCTGTAGATTATCAGGAGAAATTTGCTGGTGCCGGAAAAATACCGGGCAACTTTTTTAGAAGAGAGAGCAGATTGTCCGACTATGAAGTGCTCATCTCCAGATTGGTAGATAGGGCTATCAGACCTTTATTTTCTGATGAATTTCTATTTGAAACACAAATCATTGTAACACTACTTTCCGGGGATAAAGAAAACATGCCTGACTGTTATGCAGCATTGGCTGCTTCTGCAGCGCTGGCAGTATCTGATATCCCATTTGAAGGCCCAATATCAGAAGTAAGGGTAGCAAAAATAAATGGCAAGTTTGTGGTTAATCCAAACAGAAGCCAGTTGCCGGATGCAGAACTAGACATCATCGTTGCAGCTACACTTGACAACGTCATGATGGTAGAAGGCCAGGGCAAAGAAGCACAGGAAGCAGATTTTCTGGAGGCAATAAAAATAGGCCATGAAGAAGTGAAAAAACAATGCCAGGCTCAGCTTGAATTAGCCAAACTTGTGGGAGAAAAAGCCACGATCAAAAGAGTAATAGCACCACTCCCGGTCAATGAAGAATTAAAAGCAAAAGTGAAAGCTGCGTGTAGCGATAAAATATATGCGATAGCGAAATCCGCTTCCGATAAGCTGACAAGAAAGAATGGTTTTGATACAATAGTTTCCGAATTTGTTGCAGCACTCGAAGTTGAAATGGGAGAAGCTTTTGATAAAACCATTGGAGAAGATGCCAAGAAATATTTTGACAAACTTAAAAAGAATGTCATAAGAGAAATGGTATTGACTGACGCCATAAGACTAGATGGCAGAAAGTCTGACCAGATAAGACCTATATGGTGTGAAGTAGATTACTTGCCATCGGCCCATGGTTCTGCAATATTCAATAGAGGTGAAACACAGTCATTGACATCACTAACTCTTGGTAGCAAGACTGACTCATTAATGATTGACAATTCACTTGAAAATTATTTTGAAAAATTCATCCTTCATTACAACTTTCCAGCATTTTCTGTAGGTGAGATAAAGCCTAACAGAGGCCCGGGAAGAAGAGAAGTAGGACATGCCAATCTTGCAGCAAGATCTCTCAAGCAGGTAATGCCTAGCGATAACCCATATACAATAAGAATTGTATCTGACATACTTGAATCAAACGGAAGTTCTTCAATGGCCACTGTATGTGCAGGTTCACTCGCATTAATGGATGCCGGCATAAAAATCAAAGCACCAGTTTCTGGTATTGCAATGGGTATGATTGCAGAAGGTGGCAGAATAGCCATTTTATCTGATATTCTTGGCGATGAAGATGCATTGGGAGATATGGACTTTAAAGTTACCGGCACAACCAAAGGCATCACGGGTTGCCAAATGGATATCAAGGTAGATGGACTATCCTATGAAGTATTGGAGAAAGCGCTTTCCCAGGCAAAAGAAGGAAGAATTCACATATTAAATGAAATGGCTAAAGGATTGGCAGAATCAAGGACTGACCTCAAGCCTCATGCACCGAGAATGATCGAAGTGATCATTGATAAGAGTTATATTGGAGCTGTAATAGGACCTGGAGGTAAGATTATTCAGGAAATACAAGCCAAGACAGGCACTGTTATCAACATTGAAGAAGTAGACGATAAAGGCATCATCTCTATCATGAGCAACGATGCAGAAGGACTCAAAGTTGCATTGGCTGAAATTGATAAAATAACGTTTACTCCACAAGTAGGTGATATCTATGATGCATCTATCGATAGCATACAAGAATATGGTGCATTCGTGAAATTCAAGGGAAAATCAGGCTTGGTCCATATATCAGAAATAGCACATAACAAAGTAGCTAAGGTTTCGGATGTATTAGCAGTAGGTGATGTTATCCAGGTAAAATATGTAGGCACTGATCCAAAAACAGGCAAGATGAGGTTATCACGAAAAGCAGCACTACCTAATCCAAATGGTGACAAAGGCGGTGAAAGAGAAGGAAGATAATTTTTTTTTAAAATAAAACTTCAAGGCAGTTAAGTTTAGTCTTAGCTGTCTTTTTTTATAAATTATACGTTCATCATGGCTAGCATAGTAGCAATTGTAGGAAGACCCAATGTCGGTAAATCTACTCTTTTCAACAGATTGATAGGAGAAAGAAAGAGCATCATCGATGACCTGAGTGGGGTCACACGTGACCGCATCTATGGTTTTTCTGAATGGGGTAAAAAGTCTTTTAGTGTCATCGATACGGGTGGTTTTGTTCATGGATCCGAGGATATTTTTGAATCGGCGATCAGAAGACAAGTGGATATCGCCATTGAAGAAGCCACCGTCATAATATTTATGTGCGATGTAACAACTGGCATTACGGATCTTGATGATGAGATCGCAGACAAACTCAGAAGGGGGAAAAAACCTGTTATAGTTGTTGTCAATAAAGTGGATAATTCCCAAAGAGACCTTCAGGCCAATGAATTTTGGGCATTGGGCTTTGAAAATACTTTATTCTTGTCCTCTATTACAGGGTCAGGTACCGGCGAATTAATGGATATGCTTGTGGATTTACTTCCAGAAGAAAATGATGAAGATTTAACACGAGATATACCGAGAATAGCTGTGGTAGGCCAACCTAATGTAGGCAAGTCTTCATTTACGAATGCGTTGCTGGGCGAAGAAAGAAATATCGTAACAGATTTACCTGGCACTACGAGAGACGCCATTTATACAAAATACGATAAATTTGGCCATACCTTTTTACTCATTGATACAGCAGGTATCCGAAAGAAGGCAAAGGTGCATGAAGATCTGGAATTTTATTCTGTCATACGGGCTGTAAAAGCGATTGAAGAAGCAGATGTATGCCTTTTAATGCTTGATGCTTCAGTTGGTTTGGAAGCACAAGACCTTACCATCCTATCACTTATACAAAAGAGAAAAAAGGGTCTGGTTATCCTGGTCAACAAATGGGATTTATTGAAAAATAAAGAAACTAACACAGCAAGGGACTTTGAAATAGAATTAAAAGAAAGAATTTCGCCTTTCAATGATGTGC
>JAYUTD010000583.1:0-2695 GCA_043755305.1 Saprospiraceae bacterium | reverse complement strand
CTGCGCCTAATCTGCCTCAAATAAGTATCGCCTCACCTCCACTTCTCACTTGTACCAATACTACGGCAACACTCTTGGGTACGCTTGTCGGTGTGCTTGCAGACTACACCATTTCTTGGACTACTACCAATGGAAATATCGTGAGCGGCGCAAACACATTGACGCCTGTGGTCAATAAAGCAGGCCAATACAAAATGAATGCTTTGAACAACAATACAAATTGTCAAACGGCTGTGGAGACAACAGTGACACAATTTATAAATACACCTATTGCATTATTTTCAACCTCACTCGTAAATGGCCAACTTACTTTAATAGGCAGTAACCCCAATGGCAATGTTTCATGGGCACTGGGCAATGGCAATGTCGCAGGTGGGGCATCTGTTACAGTTACTTATCCGGCATCCGGCACTTACAATATATGTATGACCGTGACCAATGAATGCGATCAGACGGTAACTTGCAAACCGATCGCTTACCTTACGCCTATGGCATTGACTGCCACCGTATCCAATCCTGTATGCCACGGGGGCAAAGGATCTATAGCAGCAAATGCCGTTGGCGGCCCTACTACAGGCACTATTGCTTATCAGTGGAATGGTCCAAATGGCTTCACTGCAAATACTGCTCAATTGAGCAACCTGTCCGCAGGTATATACAATGGCACAATTACTGACGCTGTGGGCCTCATTGCAACAAACGCATTTACAATTGCAGAACCCACTTTGATTGTGGCTACGCCTAATATTACGCACGCCACGAATGGTCAAGCCAATGGTGCAATCAGCGTTGGAGTAGTCGGAGGTTCAGGCTTCTATGATGTAATGTGGTCCAATGGTGGAAGTGGCGGCAGTATCATGAATCTTAGCCCTGGCTCTTATACAGCCAAAGTAAAAGATACGTACGGATGCGAAAAAACAGTAGGACCATATGTAGTACAAATGATCAATGCAGCAATCGAAATAGATAAAGACATACATTTTACCATTTATCCAAATCCGGTTTATGATCGACTTCAGTACACAATTTCCTCGGGAACACAGGGCGAAGTAGGTATGGAAGTCGTTAATACACTCAACCAATCCATGTGGAAAAGCAAGGTCAGTGCAGATGCTACGAGTGGTTTCATCGATACGTCTGATTTGCCAAATGGATTGTACTTATTGCAAATAAAAAACGCTAAGATGCTCCATGCCAAAAGCTTTTTGGTGCAGCACCACTAAGATGGAGTAATTTAAAAAATGTAAACGCAGACTTTAGGCATACTTATGTTTGATTATTTCAATGCCACTACTTTTGCGTTAAGCCTGACTAAAAGTAAAAGTGATTTACTTTTTCTAAATTGACCTTATGTGTTGGAGATTTAAAATGAAGTGGTGCAAATACACCGTAAAGCCTAATTGGTCTACATTGTTTCCTTAGGCCATATATTTTGAAAAGAACAACCAATGTAAAAATTTAAAGGTTGCGCTGCTTCATAATACCTGCCTCCAGCCGCATTGATCCTAAGGTTGGTAAAATAATTTTGGTCAAATACATTGTTAATGCCACCAAATAAATATATGCTGGATTTTTTAAAGGAGTAGTTGTACTTAACTTTAAAATTTGATTCTATGAATGCATTGGCAATATCTTTATTGGCATCGTTTAAATAAATTTTGCTAGCATACCTGTTTTCGAAAATTAATGAAATGCGCTTCAGTGGATTAATGGAAACTGTCAGATAAGCCATATGACTAGGCAGACCGGGTAGGACATTGCCATCATAATCCAAATAATCGCCGTATTTGAATTGCGATAAAGTATAGTTGAAAGAAGTGCCTAAGAATGTTGCGATTTGATACTGTCCTTCTATTTCGAGGCCTTTCCTTTCGGTGCTTCCGGCGTTTCTGTAATAGCTTCTTCCATTTTGCCCAGGTAATTCGTATGCTGTAATTTCGTTTTCTGAAGCTATATAAAAAAGGGAAACCTGACCGGAAAAAACCTTAGAAGGCCTCAATTTGATGTTTAATTCATAATTATCAGAATGCATGGCATTGAGAGATGGATTAAATCCCCCGATACTGTTTGGGTTGTTGGACAGTTCATTGAGGGTAGGGCTTTCAAATCCTGTGCTCTTGATAGCAGCTAATGTCACAGACTTGTGGATGCTGTAGTCCATTGAAAAGGAATAGTTAAAATTATGGACAGCCTTGCTTCCACTTTGGTCTCCATTCGACGTAAAATGATCGAGTGCTTTGGTTGTTATG
This sequence comes from Saprospiraceae bacterium, assembly GCA_043755305.1. Taxonomy (GTDB): domain Bacteria; phylum Bacteroidota; class Bacteroidia; order Chitinophagales; family Saprospiraceae; genus JADKBO01. The sequence continues at coordinate 446 of JAYUTD010000583.1, read as the reverse complement.
TCATCGTACCTAAGATTTACATTGGCTGACCATTTTTTGCTCAACTTTAGATTGGTCAGTAAATAAATGGCCTTGCTTTTGAAAAACTCATTTTGGTCAAAACCAATTGGCCCTTTTAACCCATTGGTATTTTTAAATTGCTTTCTTAAATCGTTTTGGTCATCGTACTCGAGCCCGATTTGATTATTAAATTTTGTTTTTGCGGCTTTAAAAGCGAATAAGTAATCCAGTGACAATCCATACAGTTGGCGATCAATCGTCACTGCGCCATTGGCTTCAAAAGGCAATTTATTTTCAAATGTTCTATCTATAAAATAACTTTTTGCCACTAGTTTTTTTTCACCTTTATGCGTAAAAGTATAGATTAAACCTGATTTGGATTGGACTACACTTTCTCCTGCCTTAAATTGTACATTTTTATCTCTGGCTAAAATCCTGCCTTTGGC
>JAYUTD010000582.1:0-6735 GCA_043755305.1 Saprospiraceae bacterium | reverse complement strand
AACTATGTATAAAATTTGGCAAAATTAATTTGCCTGAATCTTAATCTGGTATTAGGATTGCGACATTTTTGTGTGTATTTTTGTCGGACAATAGTGATTTTTTATTACTATTTATAATCTATTATTTTCAATGGGAACCCATCTTATGGCCTGTCATTGGCTGGCAGTAAATAAATATCTTTGCTTGCTCCATTATCTCTGAGGTATAAAAAAATATTGAAGTTTTCAAATGTATAGCCATTTTGTGAGACTTGAAAATTATATTGCGTATGTTCTGTTTCAGCGTTGTAATTTCTGCTATTTGTCACATGAAAAATTCCATCACCGTCTGTAATGTCATTTGTACTTACCAAAGATGATTCACTATTGCAGACACCAGGGCTTGTTTGTAAATTGTGGTATTCAAATCTGGTATAGTACACTTTTGCATTAGGTATTGGCTTATTGGTAGATCGATCTATAACTTTTATAAATATATCCTGGTCTTTTTTTATCGGGTTTGGCAGCCATTTGCAGTCACCTACCAGAGTTCCATTATTGCTTAAACTGCAAGACCATGCCAGAACCAAAAAAATGCATGTTACCGCTATTGAAGCTAAAGTCTTAAAATACTTGTTCATAAATTTCTTTTTTTTTAGTAAATAATAAAATTGGCAATACAGCTCCGATTGCCAGAAGAGATAAATCGCACCAATCAAAACGCCCAATTGCACTGGAATATGCCTGTCCAATCTCAAAAGCTAAACCTGATAATACTGCTGCCATAATCCAAAACCTTCCCTGACCGGAAAAATTAAATTCCCACACCACAAGCATAAATAGCACAAATGAAAACATCCACAAGCCGTCAGGCAGGGAATAGACAACCCATGCCGGTAAATGGGTAGATGACACAATATTGCGAAAATGATCTATTTGTGATCCATAGCCATGCGACACTATACCTTTGTAAAAGGGATGGCTTGTATCCCGCCAACCCAGATAAATCATAAATCCAGAGAATAAAGAAAAAGGAACCAATAAATAGGCACAAAATTGCTTTATAATAAATCAGCTTTATTGTAAATATCTAAAGGTACTACCACAAGCCTGCCAAAAGCTATGACTTTAAATGCACCATTACATGATATGCATCATGAAATGTGAAGCATCCAGGGTTTTTATTTACAATTGCGAAATTTTTCAGCAATTGTTTCAGCAAACATTAATCTAAATACATCCTTGTTAACTGAGACAGTGTTAACCGCATTTTGTTAACTTTTAAAAGTTAACAAGGATTTGGTTAACAGATTTTGGTTAACAACAGGCTGATTAACAAAGCAGGCTATGCCTATAATAGCTCATACCTTTTCAATGAGCGGTATATTAGCCTAAATAAAAATTGAAAGGATTATTTTTTTAAAAATAAATTATACTTCTGAAAATACATACCACATCTCCTGACCTATTTCAATGCTTTTCTCCGTATATTTTCGATCCATGTCCGGGCTGTTATCAAATGCTTTAGGATCCTGGTATTTAATAGGAAACCTCTTCTCTGCTCCCAATACTATAGGGCAAGCTTCATCTGCACTGTCACAGGTCATTATGGCTCCATAGTCATTTCTTGGATTAAAGGCATCGTCGTATTTTTTTGAAAAGCAAATTATTGGGTGCTCATTCGCAGTATATTTTATGGAATATATAGGATTTATTGAATCGCTCAATTGCTGTATTTCAAATCCTTGTTGGCTCAACGTTTCACTTATTTTTGTGAACATTGCGGTAGCTTCGGTTCCTCCCGAAAAACAAAATACGTTTTTTACATTAAAATGAAAAGCCATGGTTTGTGCCCAAATTTGCGCCAGATGACTTCTCCTTGAATTGTGGGTACAAATAAAATTTAATCTAATGGTATTGTTATTGGCTATTTTTTCTCTTATGTAATCAATTAATAGTTGCAATACTTCCTTGCGTTCAGTCGAAATATTTTGGTGCGCATATTGCTCTAATGTAATTAAAATTCCCTTATTCAACATTTGATCTGATATTGTTGGTTTGACCATTCTCTGGTATGTCCGGCAAATTTAACCCATTTATTTTAATCTGTAGATGAAAAAAAGGATAAGTTGTGTATATCAGATTGCACTTTTTTTAATCATGCCTTTGTTTTACCTCTTCCATAAAGGGAGTTAATAGCATGATTAAAAAGGCTTTATAAGTATTTATTTTAGACCGTCTTAATTCATAGGTACTTTCGATAATTTTGCCATTATCATGTTGTAGGACGTTTTTTATAATTGCACCAACATCTGTTTAAGTATACGCTCCGAATCAGCAGCTATTTTAAGCGATGTATTAAACAGGTTTTCAAGATCATCTAGCTGATTCATTTGCACAGACTCTTCTATCCTGACGAGTTCTTCTTTTAAGCGATTGATGCCCATGAAATCCGCTTGCGGTTTTAAAGAGTGTGCATTAATACGAAGCTGATTCCAATCGCCATCTAAAAGGTTACGCTGCATTTCGGCAAAGGTTTTTGGTGCTACATCCAGATATAACGAGATGTAGCGTTTCATTTTTTTTGGGTCGTCCTTGGTAAACTGTTTCAAAAACGTTAAATCGACCATTTATACATTGGCTTTGATTAGTTGAAAAATTTCTTCAAAAGCATCTTGGCCTTTTATTACATAATGAACAGCGCCAAACATAATTGTTTTTGTTGCAGTTCCATAGCTTTTTTGGCTGGATAGCATGATTACAGGCAAAGTTTTATCCTTTTTTTTAATTTCCTTTAGGATATCGATGCCATTTGCCGCATCTTTTTCTTTTGAGTTGAGATGATAATCCAAAACTACGGCATCAGGATGTTGATCTAAACTTTGCAAACATGCTTCTCCTGTAGGAAAACATACAATGTTATAGCCCATATCTTGGTCTTTCAAATAGTCGGTTAACATTTCTGATAACAATGGCTCATCATCTACGATGAAAATGGTTGGATTCTTTGAATTCATGATATTTTATTTATTAAGTTAAAAATTTTGTTCAATAATTCTCTTGTATCAAAAGGTTTACCAATAAAATCATTCATGCCAGCTTGATAACATAAATCCACTTCTTCTTTGAGTACATTGGCTGTCATGGCAATGATGGGTGTATTCGCTTTTGCTCCTTCCATATTTCTTATTAATTGAGTGGCTTCAAATCCATTCATCACAGGCATTTGGATATCCATGAGAATGACATCAAAGGTAGTTGATTTTAATTTCTCAACAGCTATCAATCCATTTTCGGCAACTTCTACATGAACTCTTTCAATGGCGTCTTCCAGTTCTTCCTGGGCAACTACAATATTAAAAGCATTGTCTTCTACAAGCAGAATTCGTATGCCTTTTAATGCATCAGCAACATTGGTATTTACACCTTCCATTGCTATTACTTCAACTTTTGCTTCAGCTATAGCATAAGGAATGATAAAATGAAACTGACTGCCTTTGCCTTTTTTACTTTCTACCCAAATGCTGCCGTTGTGCAATTCTACCAGTTTTTTAGAAATACTTAAACCCAAGCCGGTGCCGCCGAACTTACGAGAAGTATCGCTATAAGCCTGTTCAAATGATTCAAATATTTTATCCATTCTATCTTCATCAATGCCAATGCCCGTATCTGAAACAGTGAAATGCAGATTCAATTTTTCTCCGGCTAGTTCTGATTTAATGGTAGTAGTAACCAATCCCTTTTCGGTAAACTTAATAGCGTTCCCAATCAGGTTGATTAGAATTTGTCGTAATCTGTTAGCATCGCCTTTCACATTTAATTCTTCTACTAGCATTTCTTTTTTAAGTTCCAATCCCTTTTCTTCAGCTTTAAATTGCATGATGGTGTGAACATTATTTACCAATTCATTTATTGAAAATGATTTTTGCTCCAGTTACACCTTGCCTGCTTCGATTTTTGAAATATCTAGGATATCGTTGATGATAACCAGCAAGGAAACAGATGATTGTTTGATGCCAGTTAAATACTCTTTTTGATCTTCATTGGGATTGCGTCTGATGAGAATATCGGTCATGCCTTTAATGGCGTTCATGGGTGTACGAATTTCATGACTCATATTCGCCAGGAAAAGATGTTTGGCTTTTTCACTGGCTTGTGCTTTTTCTTTTTCTGCTTCGATGATTTCGTTTTTCTTTTGCAATAATTTTTGGGTTTTTCTGGTAAACACCAGCCTGGAATACAAGCCCAAAGCGAACAACAAGGCTGAAATACCTAAAAACATAATCCAGTTTCTGGTGAATTTTTGTTTGTTGAGCTGACTTTGAAAATCGAGTTTGGATTTTAGCTGTTGCTGTGTAAATTGGTTCTCCAATTCCAAACGGGTGGCTTCACTGCTGTTTCTCCATATTGCCAACGTATCTTCAGCCTGCACATGTAATTTATAATTTTTCAGCGCATTGTTATAATCTCCGATGCCTTCATAAGCTTTGGAGAGTATGTCGTAGTTATCAGAAACATCTTTATTAAACGTTTGCGCTGCTACTTTCACCAAATTGATTGTTTGGATGGCACTATCATATTCTTTCAGCCCTAAATAAGCTCTTGCTTTTTCTGTGTAAAAACGGGGATCAGGCTTTTGTCCTTCACCTTTAGTATAAAATGCTTCTACCTCTTTCAGTTCGGTCAATGCTCCAGCATAGTTCTTGGATAAATTCTTAATGCCTGCATTTAATGTTTTTGCGATATTGTAGCAAGGCTCGCAATGTTTAACGTTCTTCATCACGTAAAGGGCAGAATCTATAAAATGTTGGGCTTTTGCTTCATCTTTTAATTTCAGCATTAATTTGGATTTGCCTAGATAGGAGCTACCCAGTTGGCCCGTGTCTTTTAGCGAATGAGCAACCTGTAAACTTTTATCAATGTATTTTTCTGCTTCTTTGTAGTTTCCTATTTGGATATGGATATTTGCAAGTGTTTCGTTGTTTCGGCTATAAGTATTATCTGTTATCTTCAATTCTTCGGATATACGCTTGGTTTCTAATAGATAGGTTAAAGCTTGTGGATATTTTTCATTTGTACTGTACCATTCTCCCATGGCTAAAGTTACATTCCTAAGTGCTTGAAGGTCTGTTGGTTTATTTGATAAAGCACTTTTTAATTTATTGAATTCATTCGTGATCAATTCGTCTTTCACATCTTCATTACATTGAAATTTCAATATAGAATATACATCAAAAACAACCGGCAATTTGGCAGCGTCAGCTACCTTGGCACTTTCGATAACCTTGTGGGCAGCAGTACACATACATTCTGTGTTGTCGGCACAAGCTATCATCGACATCATATAAAATAGCGGCAAGTAGCCCTTTTTATTGTTTTTTATAGCCAGTTCAATGGCTTCAGTAAACTCATTTTTCCATTTCTTCCACCATTCTGGTTCTTGAGTGGGCATGGAATCAAAATTCACTTTCTCCCAGATGGCTTCTAATCTTACTGTTTCTGGTTTAGTTACATCACACCAGATGAAATATAGTTCTGCATCCGTTTTGGTTTGCCCGAATAAGGTGGACATAAAAAGTACTCCGAAAATAATCAGAAAGTAGTTTAGAAGCATTTTTTTGTTGAGTATCTTCATTATTTCATTTACCATTAACACTAATTAGTTATTTTTAAACAAAACTAAAGGATAAAGTTATAAAGACCATCATTTGGGTTATCACAAGGTAATTTTAGTTATCTAACGGTTCCTAATCTTGCTATTCAGCTTTATAATTGCTTCTCTTTAAACAAAAAAATATTGGATAGAAGATAACTGTTTATCCTGCCGAAAATAACATAAAGGTATAAATTAGGATTATCTTTGTCAGCAAAAATAGTATTTATGAAGCCACTAAGCGCTTTGATAGTAGAAGACAATGCCTTTATGGCTTCCATCTTGTCTGATTTACTTGGACAGTACGCCTCAAACATTTCGGTTTTAGGTATCGCAAAAACTGGAAAGGAAGCACTTTATTTAATCGCTTCTATCCAACCCAATGTCGTTTTTCTGGATATTGAACTACCAGATATGACTGGCTTTGAACTACTTCAGCAGTTGGATGACATTCATTTTCAAACGATTTTTACGACTGCACATACACACTATGCAATTAAGGCCTTTAGATTTAATGCATTAGACTACTTGATAAAGCCGGTGAAAGAGATTGAATTGGCAGAAGCGATAAAACGTTTTCTCAAGTCCTCAGGAAATGAAACAGAAGTTAAGAATGCACTGGCCAATCTTGAATCCCAATCAGTTGAAAATCAAAAACTTGTTCTAACTACTCAAAATGGTACTTTGAGAATACCTTTGAAACAAATTACACATATTGAAGGTGAGCGCAATTATAGTTATATTCATTTATCAAATGGTTCACAAAAGTTGTCATCAAAAAACTTAGCCTACTTTGAAGATATACTAATTGATAAAAATTTTTTCAGAAGCCATCGTTCCTATCTCGTAAACAGATACCATATTAAAACTATAAAAGAGGGACAGTTTATTTTAAAAAATGGAATTGAAATACCCATTTCAAGACGAAAAGAAACGGAGGCTAAAACTTGGTTTTTTATTTTGGAGTAAAAATGACTTGCAAATGGAACTTCATCTAAGTACAGTTAATGTTGAATATTTCATTCGCAACTTAATACAAATTAATTAAAAAATCTTATGGCAAATTTTTGGGATTATACTTTTGAAGACACACTGACCATTGG
>JAYUTD010000581.1:0-17823 GCA_043755305.1 Saprospiraceae bacterium | reverse complement strand
TTTAAATTTTTATGTGTGCTTGTACTTTTTTATTTTTTACTCTTTGCATTGCTATATTTTCACAACTCTGGAAGAATCATTTCTATTATGCAATACCTTCTAAAAATGGAACAAAACTAAATGTTCCATGTTCTTCCTTTGAAAATTGAGTGTCAGAAAGTTTCTTAATTTTGTACATGAGTTGTTGCTCCGTACCTTCCCCCGAAGGTATTACCATGATTCCTCCTATTTTTAATTGTTGTAACAATGGCTGAGGTATCTCCAGAGCCCCGGCTGTAACAATGATTTTATCATATGGGGCAAACCTTGGAGCACCCTTATATCCGTCGCTGTGTAAAGTTCTTATACTCTTGTGGCCAATATCCGCCAGCAATTTTGAGGCTTTTTTATACAATTCTTCATGTCGCTCTATAGTATAAACTTTGGCGCCTAATGAGTTCAATATGCACGCCTGATAGCCAGAGCCCGTGCCTATTTCAAGAATCTTGTCCCCGGCTTTCACCTCTAGTAGTGCCGTCATAAAAGCTACAGTATAGGGTTGGGATATGGTCTGACTAGAGTCTATTTTAAATGCGGCATCTTTGTACGCCCATGCAAAAAATTCAGGATCAATAAACCAATGTCGCGGATTAAGCCAAAAAGCTTCCAAAATTCTTTGGTCTATTATACCTTTTGATTTAAGCTCTGCCACTAGTTTTTTACGTAGCCCTTGATGTATAGCATTGTCATGCATATAATTAAATATTTTATACAAATATATTACAATATTTTGTTATATGTTTCGTTTTGTACAAATATTTACAATTTAACTTTCCACATTCAATCAATAATTTGAACTTACTTTAGGCTGACATTCAAAAAATTGGTGTCCAAACCATAAAAAGTCGCATTTTGGTAGTCTGGTATATTTAAAACGGCTTTTTTTTATTTAATTTATTTTGGTGCAACCATTCCTGCCTTATATACATATAATAAAAAGAGGAACCCATATGTTTGCTTTGCACTATACAAATTCCTAAAAGGCATTTAAAAGGCTTTAATTGAGTTTGGGTTGATAGTAGTGGAAACGGAATTTTGTATAAGTTAAAATGGATCTTTAATGCATATTTTTCTAAAAATATTGGTTTTTAGGTAAAAAGCAATAAACCACTTCTTTTTAACCTTATTTTTTTGTAAAATTTCTTACATCAAAATTTTACATTCCTTTGAACAACAATATTTTAACATTTCAATAAAATTTTTAGATTAACTTTGTTAATTCAATATAGTTTTTACATTTTACGAAGCATGCAATTTACTTTTAAATGAAAAAGTTTTTATTTTATATTTTAATATTCTTTTTTTGTTTTTGCGGAAATTCATATGGCCAAATGGTGGTCAATGGCAATACATTGGCCGGTAATGAATGGATAGATTATTCACATACCTATTATAAAATAAAAGTTGGTAGCGATGGCATTTATAGAATCATGGGCGGCACCTTGGCTGCAATGGGTATCGATACCAAAAATACAGCTCCGGCAAGGTACCAACTTTGGCAAGGTGGCAAAGAGCAAGCCATACTCCTAAGCACCAACACAAATTTTACAGATAATGATTATATAGAGTTTTATGGTACAAAAAACACCATTCAACTAGATACTTTTATGTATAAAAATTGGAGAAAACAACTTCTAAATACCGAGTTTAGTCTATGCAATGATACTACCACATATTTTTTAACGATTGCCACTCCAGGTGTAGTGACCGCCAGAATAAAAAATATAAGCCCAAATTACAACGCAATAACTGTTTCTGAGGTAACAAATTATTTGCATAAAGAAAAGCTTTTCTTTCATGATGTCTATTATTCACCATTATTCGAGGGCTTGCTAAAACTCAAGTATTCCAATTTTGTTGGGATCGAGGGTTTTTCTTTTGGTCCAAAAGAATTATCTTCAATACAAATCAATACAAGCAATTTAGACGAATCATCGACCTTGAAATCTGCTTTAAGATTAAGGTACGGTTTAAATCAATCTGTCAATGAATGTCAAATTACATTTAATGGCAAACTTTTAGGCAGCTATAAAATAAACAATAAGATTATTGTTGTGGATACAAGTTACAATTTGGATAACTCATCTGTCAAATCAAGCAATACTATTGAACTTAAAAACGTAGGATTAGGAGAAGATCGGAATTTACTGGCTTTGGCAGAATTAAGTTATCCTAGAAAGTTTATTTTTGATAATAAAATAAATCAAACGATAACTCTTAATAAAGGTAAGAATTATTTCACCTTTACTGGCATAAGTAATTCGACGGATGAAACAGTTTATGGGTACACATTATCTTCAGGCCAAAGAATAAAGTTTGGAGTCAAAGACAATAAAAAGAAATTGTACATAGATAACCCTGTAACAGAAGACATCTTTTTGTATTCAGATCAAAATGTCAATATTGTAAAAACACTAGAAAAGAAAATTTTTAAGAAATACGACCAATTCAAAGCATCTTACCTCGTTATCACTTCTAAAAAATTTGTCTCTTTGCCTGGGGCTGACAAAGCCGTAGACGACTATATTGTTTATAGAACATCGGTAGAAGGAGGCAATTATACTTGTGCAAAAATTTATGTGGAAGACCTCTATGATGAGTTTGGGTGGGGAAATGAACACCACTTGCATTCTTTCAAAAATTTTACATATTTTTTAAGAAAAAATAATGTGTCTAGTAAATACATCTGCCTTATTGGTAAGGGAAGAGAGTACCTCACATGGAGGGTAACCGACAATCCTTTAATTGACAATAGGACTTTTTTTGTGCCTACTTATGGAGACTATCCATCTGATGAATTGTTATTTACACAAGGCGATGAATCTTACTCAAATTTTGAAATCGGAAGAATTGCCGCGGAAACCGCTGACGACCTCGCCAATTATTTAAATAAAGTAAAAGAGTTTGAAGACAGCAGTATCCATAATCAATCGATTAAAGATGATTATTGGAGAAAGAGGTTTTTACATTTAAGTGGTGGTGGATCAGTTGGTGAACAGAGCAGTATTAAGAACCACCTCAATAATATGAAATCTATAATTGAAACCCCTCAATATGGTGGAGACGTTTCAACTTTTTATAAAACTACGACTGACCCAATAGATGAAGCCATAAGTGTAAAAATCAGGCGTCTTATCAATTCTGGCGTTTCATTTGTAACATTTTTTGGTCATTCTGGTGTAGGGACATGGGACATCAATGTAGAAGATCCGGAATTGTGGCAAAATAAAGGAAAATATCCTATCATTAATTCTCTTGGTTGTTTCTCTGGAAATATACACACGCAATACAAAGGTATTGGAGAAAAATATTTGTTTCTTAAGGATAAGGGGGGCATAGCCTTCCTTGCTTCTTCCGGCTCGGCTTTACTTGACTTACAGGGTATATTTGGAAAAGATATGTACAACTATTTGAATAAAGATGCTTATGGGTCAACATTAGGTGACTTGATAGGCCTATTGAAAAATAAGTACAAATTAAATTCTGATTTAGGCACCTTGACTTTGAATCAGCAGTTGACATTACTCGGAGACCCTGCGCTCAAATTATTTGGCAGCCCTACCCCTGACTACACCCCTGATGCAAAAAGTTTGACTACATCTCCTCAAATCGTAGGTAGTGGCGACAAAACTTTTGATGTTAATTTTGATGTGTACAATCTTGGAAAATTTGTTGACGATTCGTTACAAATAAGGGTGATTTTTGAAAGTTTTGACAGAAATGACACGGATACTATATTTTACAAAATCAAAAGTCCTGCATCCAGATCCTCCTTAAAATTAACTATTCCAAATAAAGGAATTAACGCCTTAGGCAAAAATAAATTGTTTATTACATTAGACCCTTTTAATGCCATTACCGAAAAACCTGATCCGGAAGCAGAACAAAATAACGATCTCGTTTCTGAATCTGGTGATATAGGTTATGAATTTTATGTTTTAGATAACACCGCAAAACCCATTTATCCTACAGAATTTGGTATTGTTAATAAAAAACCAATATTTAAAGTAGCAACCAGCAATGCTTTCGCTGAAGAAGCTGCCTACATTATTCAAATTGATACCACTGAGTTGTTTAATAGTCCGTCGTTATATTCAACTAAGGTTGTTTCAAAAGGTGGATCTTTCAACCATGATGCAAATATAATTTTCAATAACAATACTGTATATTACTGGAGGGTAAGCCCAGACAGTATTGACGCTAATGTGGGCTTTGCATGGCAATACAGTTCTTTTATTTATTTAATGAACAGCCCTGAAGGTTGGAATCAAAGCCACTACTATCAATACAAAAAGAATCCTTTGAATTTTATCAATATAAATGATAACAGAAAGTTTGTTTTTTCAAGTCGCCTTAGAAACGTAGAAATTATCAATGGAAAGTATGTCCCTGAATTTATTGGATATAAAGTTGACTTTGGCAATCCTGCCGGTTCTGTAAGGCCATGGACTTTTTTAGATGGAGGCATTGGCATCGCTCTCATCAATCCATTGGATGCTGTCTTTACAAACAATGATCCTAAAGGCAGTTTTGGAAGTATCGCAACTGATGCTTTTGGGTCCGTAAGATGTTTTGCCTTTAGAACCAATACCAAAGAAGATAGAAAGGCAATTATGGATATGCTCAACAATAATGTACCTGATGGATTTTTTGTCACTCTTTTCTCTGTTTACTCAAGTACTACTGCTGATTTAAATACTGCAGATTGGGCAAAAGATAGCCTTGTTTATGGTGAAAATCTTTTCTCTGCATTAGAAAAAAGAGGCGCCAAAGAAGTCAGAAAATTACTTGGTTCAAAAGTTTTACCTTACTCTTTCATTTATAAAAACAATGAAGGCGAAATAGCTGAAGATATAGGAAAAGATTTCAATGCAGTGATCAATACAAAATTGGAATTTCCTTATGCCGGAAATACCGGAGAGCATTTATCTGTACCAATAGGGCCAGTGAAAGCATGGAAAAATGTCCTTTGGAACACTGAAAATATAGAAGAAAAGGATACCATCAGTATGTCAGTAATTGGTATTGAAAAAAATGGTGCAGAAAAAACGCTGGTCAGTTTTTCTAAAGATAAAAACATCGATATTTCATCCATTGACCCAAAGCAATATCCAATTATTAAATTGAAATACAATTGTACCGATCTTGTAAAAAGAACCGTACCTCTACTTTATTATTGGAGGGTATTGGCAGATCCATTACCAGACATTGAACTGGCTTCATCCCTTGCTTTTGAAATACCTGACTCTGTACAGCAAGGTCAGCCTATCACAATTAAGGTGGGTATAGCAAATACTACACAAGCAAATATGGATAGCTTGCTTACAAAATATATTCTTACCGGAGAGTCTAGCACACCTGTCTATAATAGAATAAAGCCATTTGCTGCACAAGAGAAATTGATTTACACTACCTCCATCAATTCCGATAAATTACTGGGGAATTATACTTTTACATTTGAACTCAACCCCGACAGTGACCAACCAGAAATCAATAAATTCAATAACATTGGCATAAAACGGATTAAAGTCACTCCCGATAGAATCAATCCTTTGATGAATGTCACTTTTGATGGATCAAGAATCCTCAATGAAGACATTGTTTCTCCAAATCCGTTAATAAAAGTAGAATTAAAAGATGAAAACAAATACCTTCTTTTACAAAATGAAGAAGATATTGAAATCTCCTTGCAATTCCCGGATTTGAAAACAGTAACTTACACGAAAGGCAATCCTGCTTTCAAATTTATTAAAGCAAATTCTGGAGATAACAATGCCGCTTATGTAGAGCTTACACCTACCTTAAGTGATGGAAGTTATCTGCTTGCAGTTAGAGGAAAAGATGCCTCAGGCAATTTTTCGGGCAATCTAAAGTATGAAGTGTCTTTTAAAGTTATTACAAAACAGAGCATTAGCAATGTTTTAAATTATCCAAATCCTTTTTCTAATTCAACAAGATTTTTGTTTACAGTTACGGGAAAGATTCCTGAATCGGCAAGAATAAGAATTATGACCATGTCCGGTAAAGTAGTAAGAGAAATCACTGAAAATGAAATTGGCCCAATAAAAATAGGTCAAAATATGACTCAACTCGCTTGGGATGGCACTGATGATTTTGGAAACAAGCTTGCCACAGGTGTATATTTATATAGAGTAATTTTTAAAGGTGACAAAGGAGCAAATGTAGATTTGTATGAAAATAAAGCCGTTGATAAATATATACAGAATGGTATAGGTAAACTTGTGATAATACGTTGATGGTTGAAAAAATTAGTGTTTGCCATATTGTAGACAATGAAAAATTTATCAATGGTGCCTTTCAATTATTTAATCAATACGATTGGGTTACCAATGATTTTTTTTGTGTTGAAGATAAACCTACCATTGATTTTAACAGCAAACAAATAGGGATAAATACCATCCTTTTAAAAGATGTATCTTCGTTTGTTCAACAAAAAGTTGTGAATTATGATATTGTAATATTTCATAATTTTATCCCAAATTATAAATTTTCAATTTTAAGAACACTGCGAAAACATCAGGTAGCCCTTTGGATTGGCTGGGGTTTTGATTTATACAAATACATTGATAATAAATCTTTCCTAACTGCCAGAAACCAACAATTTCTTGAAGGTTTATATAATGGTTCTGTTTTTAAACGTGTTATTAATAAACTAGGGTTTTACAAAATTAAATATTTTATCTCCTGGTATTTAAAATTCCACCCTAATCTTTCTTATCTTGCCGAAAGAGTTCAATATTATGCGCCACCTATCAAATATGAATTTAATCTTCTTAAAAATTACTTTCCTAAAAGTCCAATTAAATATGTTGATTGGAATTATTCCTACCACTTACCATCAGATATTAGTGATTGGCCAAGGTCTAGTCAGATAAACATTTTAGCAGGCAATTCTGCATCTGCGCAAAACAACCACTGCGACATCATTGATTTACTTTCGACTTACAAAGAAAATTTTAAAGTTCATCTGCCTTTGAGTTACGGTGGCGATGCAAAGTACAAAGCAGCTATTGTTAAATACGCAAAGGATTTATTGAAAGATCGAGTCAGTATCATAGATGATTTTTTACTATTTGAGGAGTATAGTAAAGTTTTGGCTTGTTGCCAAATTGGGTTTTTCAACTCTATACGCCAGCAAGGTATGGGCAATATTATTTACCTGTTATGGAATGGTTCAAAGGTCTTCATGAATGCCAATTGCCCTTTTTTTCACTTTCTTTTAGAGAATGATGTATATGTATTCTCAATCGAAAACTTCTCTAAAAATGACCTTAATACGCCTTTATCTGATGTCCAAAAAATAAAAAACAGACTGAAAATGATTGAACTTTATGGTATGGACGCACTTCAAAAAAAAACCAAAAATACGATAGATGAGCTGATCAAAGCAGTGACTTTAGTAAAGCAAAGTAGTATTTAAAATTTCTAAGAAATATGCCTTCAGCTAAACTCTTTTTAAATAATTTAAACGAAAGCCGCTTATCTGTTTTGGATGCCCTTACAGCATACTGCACATACTTCTCTGCCACTAGAAAAGACAACGTGTCTTTTGATAAATACTTATGGACAACGTCTACATGGTTGGTAAAAAAATCTTTGATGGCTTCTACATTAATATCTGCTTTGAAGTTCAGTTCACTTGCATTGTATAGCTGATTCGAACCCATATTGTCATGTATTCTATAACAATAATTGTAGCTGTCTAATTGAGCTAACTTATATTTCGACAATAGCCTTAATATCAAATGCGTATCTTGCCAATGGGGAAATCGCTCGTCAAATCTATTTTCGGCCAGGCATTGACTGGGTATGCATAAAGTCCACACTCCGCACATAGTATAGGCAGCAAATTTCACCGGATTATTATGCCTTTTTTCATTGTATAGGTCACTAGTAAATTTACTGTCGCCTTTCATTAATTTATAAAAGCCAGTCCTAATTATTGTGTCTGTTGGAAAATTTAGTTGCTCAAGACGCATATAAAAGTCATCAAGAAAGTTGACTTCGTATCTGTCGTCATCATCTAGAAAGCATATATATTTGCTTTGAGCTACTGTTATACCTGTATTTCGTGCAGCGCTTCTCTCTATTGAATGATTTTTTATTAGCTTCACTCTGGTGTCATCAATACTGCTTACTTTGGCTTCAGTATCATCTATACTGCCATCGTCAACCACAATTACCTCAAAGTTTTTAAAATTTTGATAGAGAACGCTATTCAAGGCATCCATCAATAGAACAGACCTGTTTTTGGTAGGTATGATAATTGAAAAAAAAGGCGATATTTTATTGTGTTGCACTAATAATTAAATGACTCTATCACAAAGATAAGATGCTGTGTGTAAATACAAAATTGCGAAATAATATATATTTTACCTCACTACCACACCACCCCAGGATACACCCGCTGCATATACTGCATCGTCGCCAGCATATAACCAAGGTGTTCACTGTGCTTACCTTCTTTTCCACCAGAACGTCGCACATTGGTATTTGGCAATTTGAGCGTGGACTCTTCTATTACTTTTGTATATAGATTATTGGCTTTTTCTTTGATTTTTTCAAGATCGACGGATATTCCATCATTCATGAGCAACAATTCTTCATTGGACGGTACAAAGCACTCACCATAAAATTTGTACATGACATCCAAAGCTGCCTGCATCTTATCATGACTGACTTCTGTGCCATCACCCAATCTCTTCATCCAATCGGTGGAGTACTTCAAGTGGTATCTGGACTCTTTGACAGACTTTGCTGCAATAGCCGCCAATTGAAGATCTTTGCTTTCCGTCATGGCTTCCAGAAAAAAATAGTGAAAGGTATCATACATAAATTGTCTCACAATAGTATATGCCCAGTCCACATTAGGCTGCTCTACCAAAAGCAAATTGTAAAAAGATTGCTCCTTGCGCAGGAATGGAAAGTAATCTTCGTTTCTACCATTGCCTTCTACCGCTGCTGCGTAACTGTATAAATTGCGAGCTTCTCCGATAAGGTCCAATGAGATATTTGTAATAGCGATGTCTTGCTCTAGTTGCGGGCCATGACCGCACCACTCAGCCAATCGCTGACCTAAAATCATTGAGTTGTCCGCCCACTGAAGTATAAATTTTACCAATGGTCCATTCATTACATATGTTTTATTTCGTCTGGTACATGATAGAAGGTTGGGTGTCTGTATACTTTATCCCCGGCCGGATCAAATAAACTTTCCTGGTCAGAGGGATCCGATGCGGTAATGTCGTTGGCCAACACCACCCATATACTCACCCCTTCATTCCTCCTGGTATAGACATCTCTCGCATTTTCTATGGCCATGGTGGCATCAGCTGCATGCAAACTGCCTACGTGCTTATGCGATAGCCCATTTTTGGATCTGATAAATACTTCGTAAAGTGGCCAATCTGTCATCTTACATAATTGTCTGTTGTGATTAAATGTGTATTCTCTGCTATGCTATTTTTATCTCCGTCATTTGCGTTTTTCGGCTTGCCTGTTTCTGTGCATAAGCCATGGCTGCATCTCTAACCCAAGCGCCATCTTCATGGGCTTTGACCCTCGCAGAAAGCCGCTCTTCGTTGCACGGTCCATTGCCTTTAACTACATTCCAGAATTCTTCCCAATCTATCGGACCAAAGTCATACCCATTTTTTCCGGTGTTGAATTTTAAGTCGGTGTCCGGTATAGTAAGTCCAATCAATTCGGCTTGCGGCACGGTAGCGTCCACAAATTTTTGGCGAAGTTCATCATTGGAAAATCGCTTGATCTTCCAGTTCATAGATTGCACAGAGTGTGTAGATTCACTGTCGTTGGGTCCAAACATCATTAGTGAAGGCCACCACCACCTGTTGAGTGCTTCTTGTGCCATCGCCTTTTGTTCAGGAGAACCATTGGCCAATGTCATCATGATTTCATAGCCTTGTCTTTGGTGAAAGGATTCTTCTTTACATACCCTTACCATTGCCCTTGCATATGGACCATAGGAACATCTGCACAATGGTACCTGATTCATTATGGCTGCTCCATCTACGAGCCAGCCTATCGCACCCATATCTGCCCACGTTATAGCAGGATAGTTGAATATACTTGAATACTTGGCTTTGCCTGTATGCAACTGGTCAAGCAGTTCCTCTCTGCTTACACCGAGGGTCTCACATGCAGAATATAAATAAAGACCATGTCCGGCTTCGTCCTGTACTTTGGCAATCAAGGCCAGCTTTCTTTTTAAAGTTGGTGCACGTGTGATCCAATTGCCTTCCGGCAACATTCCTACGACTTCAGAATGGGCATGCTGGGCTATTTGTCTGATCAGGGTTTTCCTGTAATCGTCCGGCATCCAGTCTTTGGGCTCGATCTTTTCTTCATTGCCAATCCTGGACTCAAAGCGAGTTATCAACGATGCAATATCTGTCATGATGTGTTAATTATGAGACAAATATAACACATTTTACGAACAGTTGTTCGCTAAATTATTGTCTTTTATAAAATTAACTTATCTGCCATGACAGTGCTTGTATTTCTTGCCACTTCCGCAAGGGCAGGCATCATTTCGACCTACTCTTTCTTCAGCCGATTTTATTATGGTCTCTATTTTTCTGTCCACTCTGTTGACATTTTCTGCAGCAGACCGCCTCATTTCTTCTTCTTTATTTGTCCTGATCTTGGTAAGATCGACTTTTTCTTCTCTGGCCTCTTTCACTTCTTGCTGTAATGCTATTTTGCCACGCATAAGATACGAAACAACTTCTTTGTTTACAGAATAAATCAGTTCCTCAAAATAGCGATAGGCTTCCATTTTGTATATGACCAATGGATCTTTTTGCTCAAAGGAAGCCGCTTGTACAGAATCTTTGAGTTCATCCATATTTCTAAGATGCTCTTTCCAGTTGTCATCAATCAAAGCTAGCGCTATGGCTTTTTCTATATCTGTCATGATAGTCTCACCATTGCTATCTACTGCATTCTTGAGATCAGCTGTAATAGGAAGTGGGTGTCTCGTACCATCTTCTAGTGGAACCATAATTCTCTTGTATTGGTGGCCTTGGTGCTCATATACATTCTTTATCAATGGCAATAGTGCTTGTCTTATGCCTTCTTTTTTTGCACTGTACGCTTCAAAAACTTTGTCTTGGTATTCATTGACCAGCGATTGAAGATTGGTATTGTTAAATTTCTCTTCGCTGATGTCCGGATCAAAACTCAAGGTCGCTACAGACTCATTTATGAAGCCATGGTAATCGTTGGCATTTTTATACTGCACTACGATAGATTCAATCATCGACTCAAACATGTTGTAGATATCCACTGCAAGTCTTGTGCCTTCAAGTGCATTGTTTCTTTTTTTATAGATCGCTCCTCTTTGTATGTTCATTACATCATCATATTCCAGCAATCTTTTTCTTATGCCAAAGTTATTTTCTTCAACCTTCTTT
Organism: Saprospiraceae bacterium; assembly: GCA_043755305.1. GTDB lineage: Bacteria > Bacteroidota > Bacteroidia > Chitinophagales > Saprospiraceae > JADKBO01. The sequence goes on along the minus strand of JAYUTD010000581.1, from coordinate 6,328 downwards.
TGTGCCCTTTCGATAGACTTTGTAATCATTGAGTGCTGTATGACTTCACCATCTTTGTGACCCATCTTGTCCATGACGCCAGCTATTCTTTCTGACTGAAACATTCGCATCAAATTGTCTTCAAGTGATACATAAAACTGTGATGTACCCGGATCACCCTGTCGACCAGCTCGGCCTCTCAACTGACGGTCTACCCTTCGTGAATCATGTCTTTCTGTAGCTATTATGGCCAATCCCCCGGCAGCTTTAACCTCCGGACCTATTTTTATGTCTGTACCCCTTCCCGCCATATTGGTTGCAATGGTTACATTTCCCGGTTTTCCGGCTTCTGCCACAACCTCAGCCTCACGCTGGTGTTGCTTAGCATTTAACACATTGTGGGCAATGCCTCTTTGACTTAACATCCTGCTTAGCAATTCTGAGATATCTACCGAAGTAGTACCCACCAATACTGGACGTCCCAGAGATGTAAGTCTTCCTATTTCTTCAATTACTGCATTAAATTTCTCTCTTGTGGTCTTAAAAACCATGTCCTCTTCATCTTTTCTGGAAACTGGTTTATTGGTAGGGATAACTACCACATCAAGTTTGTATATTTGCCAAAATTCACTTGCTTCAGTTTCTGCTGTACCCGTCATACCGCAAAGCTTGTGAAACATCCTAAAGTAGTTTTGTAAAGTAATCGTTGCATAGGTCTGGGTGATCTTTCCTATATCCACTTTTTCTTTGGCTTCAAGTGCCTGGTGCAATCCATCACTGTACCTTCGGCCTTCCATCATCCGACCAGTCTGTTCATCTACGATTTTTACTTCTCCATCTATGACTACATATTCCTGGTCTTTTTCAAACAAAGTGTAGGCTTTAAGCAATTGTGATACAGAATGCAATCTTCTTGACTTATTGCTATAATCTGTAATCAATGTTTGCCTTTCCTCCGAAAGTTTATGTCCTTCTGATTTTTCACGATTCTCTATATTCATCATTTCAATAGCCAAGTCCGGAAGCATGAAGAAATTGTCATCGTTTTCACCTTTTGACAAAAACTCTATTCCCTTATTGGTCAATTCTACCGATCTGTTTTTTTCATCAATGACAAAGTAAAGCGGCTTGTCTGCGATGGGCATGTTTTTATTCTGCTCTTGCATGTAATGGTTTTCAGCTCTTTGGAACATAGACCTTACCCCTTCTTCACTAAGGAATTTGATTAGTGCCCGATTTTTAGGAAGGGCTCTATGTGCCCTTAACACGGCCACTCCTGCTTCTCCTTCATTGTACCCTATTTTGCCTTCTGCAAATAATTTTTTTGCTTCTATCAAAAAATCCGAGGCCATTCTCTTTTGAACTTCTAATAGCTTCTCAATTTTGGGGTTTAATTCGTGGTACTCTTGTTCATCTGCGCCTTCCGGGACTGGTCCGGAAATAATCAAAGGTGTTCTCGCATCGTCAATTAATACTGAATCCACCTCATCAACCATAGCAAAGTGATGCCTTCTTTGTACCTTTTCGTCTGCTGACACCACCATATTGTCTCTTAAATAATCAAAGCCAAACTCATTGTTGGTACCATAGGTAATATCTGCATTATAAGCTGCTACTCTTTGCGGAGAGTGTGGTTTATACTTATCAATACAATCTATCGTTAGCAATAAAAATTCAAAAATTGGACCTATCCATTCACTGTCTCTTCGTGCGAGGTAGTCATTGACAGTCACGACGTGAACGCCCATACCAGATAAACCATTGAGATAAGCTGGTAAGGTAGCTACTAAGGTTTTTCCCTCACCTGTAGCCATCTCCGCTATCTTTCCATCATGGAGTACCATGCCACCTATGAGTTGCACATCATAGTGTACCATATTCCATGTAATATCGCCACCCGCAGCTGTCCAGCTATTTTTATAGATCGCCTTGTCGCCTTCAATGGTGACGTATTTTTTCTTTGCCGCAAGGTCTCTGTCGTGTTGTGTAGCGGTTACTTCCAGCGTTTCATTGGTGGTAAATCTTCTGGCCGTTTCTTTTACTGTAGCAAAAGCCTCAGGAAGTATGGATTTTAGAATGGATTCCAAATGTCCATTTCGTTCTTTAATCAATTGGTCTATCTGATCATACAAGTCCTCTTTTATGCCTAGGTCTTTTTCTTCGCTGGCTCTGGCGGTAATATTATCAATATCATCATTGATGCCCTGAAGATGTTCCGATATTCTTTCTCTGAATGTAGTTGTATTGTTTCTTAGATCATCATTGCTCAGGTTTATGAAATCCTCTGCATATGAATTTATTTTTTCAATCACTGGTTCATAGTCCTTTACGTCTCTTTCGTGCTTGGTACCAAATAATTTTTTTATGAAATTAAACATAGTATGTTTTTATTTTTTTAAGTTTTTAACGCTTATTCCGCTCAATTTATGAAGGCTTCTATAAATCAGTTGCCAAAGATAAAAAATCAGTATAAACTATCTTTGCTAAATTCATTCCATTTTAGTTAGATCGGTCAAAGATACAGTTTAATTTTTTTTAATTAATACAGAGATTTTGCTGATTGCAAAACAATTGATGGCTTTTATCGAAACAATAGATAATTTATTATTGCTTTAACCAATAAAAAGAGTAATTAAATATTATTATTTTTAATTTTCAAATAAATCGTTCTGTCATTATGGCATGATTCCCCATGTTTCACATAGCTATTTGGCGTTTTAGTCAGAGGCCATCCTGACAGTTTATACGCTGAATAACCGCAAAAGCACAGCCCATACATCTCATTTTGTCATCGCTTTTTAACCCTTGTCAAAAAGTATACAATTTAAATATAGTAGGTACTTTTTCGGCCATTTATTAAGTCCTTTAGTTTTCCTTTGCCTTATATATTTTCATAATTTATATTCATTTAAAGGCTACTTTTTGCTATGTAAAATTAAAAACGGTGAATGAATTGTTCGCGAAATTCGGTATGATTTAAGTTCCTAAAAGTAAAAGAATAGGCCCTTATAAAATAACGGTTTTTAAGACAATAGGCCTTGCTTAATTTAAATTTACTATAATAAATTATTCAATAAGAAAAAATTGTTTTTTTACTTCCTCTGGTCTTAAACAATCTTTCCTTTTTTTGTTTTTTTTATAAATTTACAAGCGTAGAAAATCAATAATATTGGCACAAAAACAGCCTTTTTTTTGAGCTGTATTTTTCCTTTAAATCCCCTTATTTTATTAATCCTTTTTGTCTTTTTTCTCATATATTTTTATTATCTTTGCAGACTTTCAAAAGTTAGTTAAAAATCATCAAAGAACAAGACCTTATATGAGCGAAGATAAAAATCCAAAAGGAAATTATGATGCAAACAATATTCAGGCCCTTGAAGGCCTTGAAGCAGTCAGAAAAAGGCCGAGTATGTATATCGGAGGCACAGATACCAAAGGCCTCCATCACCTTGTGTGGGAAGTTGTAGACAATTCCATTGATGAACACTTAGCGGGACATTGCTCACATATTGAAGTGTACATCCACACTGACAACTCTATCACTGTAAAAGACAACGGAAGGGGCATTCCGACGGGCATGCATGACAAGTTACAAAAATCTGCCTTGGAAGTCGTAATGACCGTATTGCACGCAGGCGGTAAATTTGATAAGGATACCTACAAGGTTTCCGGCGGTCTCCATGGTGTTGGGGTGTCTTGTGTCAATGCATTGTCTACTTACCTAAGGGCAGAGGTCCACAGAGATGGTAAGGTATTCGAGCAAATATACAGTGAAGGTATTCCTCAAACTGAGGTCAGAGAAATAGGCGTTACAGATAAAAGAGGTACCAATATCACCTTCAAACCTGATGGTACTATTTTTGAAGACCTGGTCTATGATTTTGATACCCTAGCCAAAAGATTGAGAGAACTTAGTTATCTCAACAAAGGGCTCCACTTGTTTCTGGTGGACGAAAGAGAGATTGATGAAGACACCAAAGAATTTAGAAAAGTGTTTTTTTATTCTGAAGGCGGACTAAAAGAATTTGTCAATTTTATTGACCAATCTAGGACATCCATACTGGAGTCACCAATACACGTCACTTCAAAAGAAGACAATGTAGAGGTCGAAGTTGCCATGCAGTATAATACAAGCTATCAGGAAAATATTTTCTCTTATGTCAATAACATCAATACGAGAGAAGGTGGCACCCACGTTGCCGGATTCAGAAGGGCTGTGACCAGGCTCTTCAAACAGTATGGCGAAGACAATGCAATGTTTACCAAAGCCAAAGTAACCATCTCAAGTGAAGACTTTAGAGAAGGACTTACAGCCATCGTTTCTGTAAAAGTTCCTGAACCCCAGTTCAAAGGTCAGACGAAAGGGGAACTCGGCAACTCAGAAGTGACCGGTATTGTATCAAGATGCGTAGGCGATGCACTAAAATTCTTCCTTGAAGAAAATCCGGTACTCGCCAAGAGAATCATTGAAAAAGTAATTCTCGCAGCTACTGCAAGAAGTGCCGCCGAGAAAGCCAGAGAAATGGTGCAGCGAAAAACGGTGCTTACAGGTGGAGGACTGCCGGGCAAGTTGTCAGATTGCAGCTCCAAAGATCCTGCATCCAGCGAAATTTTTCTTGTAGAAGGAGATTCTGCGGGTGGCACTGCCAAGCAAGGCCGGGATAGAAATTTTCAAGCCATTCTTCCATTAAGAGGTAAAATCCTCAATGTAGAAAAAGCCATGGAGCATAAAATCTATGAAAATGAGGAAATCAAAAATATGTTCACTGCCCTTGGTGTAAGCATCACCCAGGACAAAGAAGGCGAAAGAACGCTCAACATCGAAAAGCTCAGGTACCATAAAGTAGTGGTAATGTGTGATGCAGATGTAGATGGCAGCCACATCACGACACTTATTTTAACCTTCTTTTTCAGATATATGAAACCATTGATCGAAAATGGCCACATTTATATCGCTGCTCCACCTCTCTATCAGGTGCGTAAAGGCAAAGAATTTATGTATTGCTGGAATGACGAAGAAAGAAAAGCCGCTATCGAGGCATACAGCAAAGGCAAAGAAGACAATAGTATCAAAACACAGCGGTACAAGGGACTTGGTGAAATGAACGCAGAACAATTGTGGGAAACTACCATGGACCCTACTTCCAGAATATTGAGACAAATATCTATAGATGATGTATTAGAAGCAGATAGAACATTTTCCATGCTTATGGGTGATGAAGTACCGCCAAGAAGGCAATTCATCGAAGAAAACGCAAAATATGCCAAAATAGACGCATAATTATTGCGTTCTTATACAATATAAATGGTTGATTTAATTCCTTTTAAATCAGCCGTTTTTTTTGCCAAAAATGTTTTTGTTAAAATATTTAATTTTCTTTTAACGTTGCGGCCCATTGTAGAAAATAACACTTAAACCAAAGCCTTGAAAATTTTCTACTGTAAAATTTGAAGTATTATTAAGGGCCACATCTACGGAATCAATGTTTTTCTTACTTAGAGGATAATAGTAATAGGGTTTTAGAGCGAATGCATTCTTTCCGGATTGTGCTTGTATAATAAGATTAAATTTAAGGGCATAAAGATTATTGCTGTTTACTTCTTGTTTGGAGCTAGCGCCGGGAAAATCTTTGAGGTACTGCCATTTAGATTGCCCCAAATGAACTCCGTATCCAAACCAGCCAAGATAATTTTCGATTCCCATTGATATCATTCTATGGCTAATCCTCCACTCATCTTTTACTATAGTTCCGTTAACATCTCTAGCTGATTTATTGTCCCCGGAAAACAATTTTGTAAACCCGGCTTCTATTCCCATACTACTTGTAATCATGTACCTAAGGCCAAAATCTAAGCCGTGCATAAAATGAAAAGACTTGTATTTTGAACTGATGTCTGCAGTATTTTTATTGTAGGTGCTAAAAAGTGAATTGGTCGATGTAAGCGGTGTATATTGAGCGTTGTAGCCGACTTTGATATTGATTTGAGCGTGCATTGCTATACATAGGAGGATACCGGAAAATATATAAATTGTTTTTTGCATGCCTTTTGATCTTTAATTTTGACTATAAGCCCAATATCGATTTCAACAAATTTTCGTCAGTGTCTCCACCTGCAAAATCATCAAAGGCCTTGTCTGTTACTTTTATTATATGGTTTTCAATAAAAGGAGCCCCTTCTTCTGCGCCTTGCTCTGGTGATTTGATACAACACTCCCACTCAAGTACCGCCCATCCTTCATAGTTATATTGTGCTAATTTGCTGAATATTGCTGCAAAATCTACTTGTCCGTCTCCCAATGATCTGAATCTTCCGGCCCTATTGACCCAAGATTGATACCCTCCATATA
>JAYUTD010000580.1:0-6761 GCA_043755305.1 Saprospiraceae bacterium | reverse complement strand
TGTTAGATTAAAAGCTCTTTTTTGAAAGAAAAAGGGCTTTTTTTATTCAATCCGGTCTTACGCTTTGCCTAAGCATCCAAAACCCTATCTTTAACCCAATAGCTTGCATTTGAATCTGAACCATTCTCTTGTGGTTGCATCTAAATGGGGTCCTATTTGATTAAATACATGATTGTGGTAATTATTGATCCATGCTTTTTCTTTTGAAGTCAATGACTGTTCGTCTATCATTTTAAGGTCATATGGATATAAGGTGATGGTTTCAAACTCAAGAAAATTACTGGTTTTATTTTCCTTCACCACCAATATATTTTCGATTCGTATACCATAATTATTTTCAAGATAGAAACCAGGTTCATTTGTGATTACCATACCTGGAGCAAAAGCGGTGCGACCCCTTTCTGTATTTGGACCGGCAAAGCCATGAGGGCCTTCATGTACATTGAGAAAATAACCTACACCATGGCCGGTACCATGTTGATAGTTCAAGCCATGCTCCCACAAAAATTGCCTCGCCAATATATCTAAAGTGGCGCCACATGTGCCTTGCGGAAATATGGCTTGCGACAAAGCGATATGTCCTTTTAATACTAGGGTATAATGCTTTTTAATTTCTTTGCTTGGTTCGCTTAACCCAAGCGTTCTGGTAATGTCTGTAGTGCCTCCGAAGTATTGACCACCGCAATCTATAAGCAGTACGCCCTGGGCATTTATTTTTTTGGAATCTGTAGCAATTGCATGGTAATGTATTATGGCTCCATTTTCATTGTACCCTACAATCGGATTAAAACTCTCCCCTATATATTCATTGTGTTGAGCCCTATATGCTGCTATTTTATGCCCAAAACCATATTCAGTTATTTCTTCATTAACAATAGAGTCTTCTAACCATTTAAAAGCATTGGCAATGGCCGCTCCATCATAAATCATAGTTTGCTTGTAATGGTTTATTTCCTTTGGAGTTTTTATAGCTTTTGCTTTTTTTACGGGAGACTCTTTTTCGTTAATTCTTCCGTTGATGGCTTTAAATAATTTTGCATTTATAGCAGAGGTATCCACCATTATGGTTGTATTTGCAGCAAGATTATTCAAATAGGAAATAATGGTATCGTATGGAAATATTTCAACACCTTCATTGCTTAATTCTGAGGATAAGTCCTCATCTAATTTACTCTTGTCAATGAAAAGGTGTGCTTTATATTTTGTAATATAAGCATAAGCAACGGCCACAGGATTAAATTCGACATCGTTACCACGAATGTTAAAAAGCCACGCAATTTCATCAAGGGCAGGTATAAGTAAATCGTCACAATTGGCTTGAATGATTTCTTGTCTGATGGCTTCAATTTTTTCAATTCTGGATTGACCTGTGAACGCTAAAGCATGTTTTGTGACTTTGCCTTTGGGTAGTATAGGCCTATCTTGCCATATGGAAGAGATAAGATCGAGAGAAGAAGAGATAGAAATATTTTTTGTTTTGAGGATTGTTTCAATATTGTCTAATTGTGTCTTTGAAAAATCTTCACCATCTAAGGCTATGACAGCGCCGGCTTTTAGGTTTTCTCTAAGCCACTCAATATATTCTGGTGCAAATTGATTGTTTATTTTGTGAAGTTGAATTTCACTGTTGGACAATTCTTTTTCAGCTTGAATAAAATACCTTGAGTCTGTCCATAAACCGGAGTGATCGTTGGTGACGACCACAAATCCTGAGGAACCGGTGAAGCCGCTTATCCATTCTCTGTCTTTCCATCTGTCTGCAAGGTATTCGCTTTGGTGAGGGTCAGAACTGGAAATGATTACTGCATCAACAGCCTTTTTCTTCATTTCTTGTCTTAGGGCTAAGATTTTATTATCAACTGTCATGAACAATGTAATGTATTTTGATTAAAGCACTAATATAATTGAAAATCTATAATATAAAGCTAATATTATGTGCATAAAAGAAACTAGAACTAAAAGAATGACAATCTGAAAATTAAAGATTACGGAAAAATATAATATGTTATGTGGTTTTAGTATATTTGCCTTTACATAGAAAGCGGTTGAGAAACTGCTTTTCAATTTAAATTGTTATATAACCGATTAATAAGAGTATAATGTTAAAGCAAAGTTTAAGTCAGAAAATGCTTCAGAAGTTGTCTCCCCAGCAGATACAGCTTATGAAGCTTTTGCAGATTCCTACGGCTACTCTAGAAGAGAGAATAAAAGAGGAATTGGAAGCAAATCCTGCGTTAGAGGAAGGGGATGAGGATTACAATGATGTATTTGACCTTGAAAAGGAGTATGAATCTGAAAAAGAATACGATGCTGAAAATGATTCTGAGGAAGGCGCTGAAGTGGAGGAAACATACGAATATGAATTAGATGATTACCTCAATCAATACTTAGAGGACGAGTCAGATGGGTATAAGACCCGTACAGATGAGTATGGGGAAGAAAATGATAAAACCATTCCGGTAGAAGTGGTAAGTACTTTTCACGACTTACTGCTAAGACAATTAGGTCTCATGGGGTTTACTTCTGAAGAAGATGAAACAATCGCCAAGCAAATTATTGGTTCAATAGATGAAGATGGTTATCTAAGAAGAGAACCCAATGCGATTATTGACGATTTGATGTTTTCACAAGGCATGGAAGTTTCTAAAAAAGACGTATTGAGGATACTTGCAAAAGTTCAAAAATTTGATCCGCCTGGGGTTGGAGCAAGAGATTTGAGAGAGTGTTTGATTTTACAACTACAAGATAAAATTGAAAAATCTATCGATGAGACATCAAAAGCCAGGCTATTGGCGATGAAAATTTTAGTAGATTATTTTGATGAATTCACAAAAAAGCATTACCAAAAATTAAAGAGAACATACAATATTTCAGATAGTGAATTGAAAGATGCCATTGACGAAATATTGAAACTAAATCCCAAGCCTGCCAGTACTATGGAGGAATCCAATAAGAGCAATAACCATTATATTGTTCCGGATTTTTTAGTCTACAACAGAGATGGAGAACTTGATCTATCCCTCAACAACAAGAATGCCCCGGATCTAAGGATCAATGACCATTACGCAGATATGCTCCGAGGATACCGTGACAATTTAAAAAACAACAAGTCTACTAAAAAAGATAAGGAAGCGATACTTTTTATTAAGCAAAAAATTGATTCTGCAAAATGGTTTATTGATGCCATCAAACAAAGACAAGATACGCTTTATAGAACAATGTATGCAATAATGCAATTCCAATATGACTTCTTTTTAACCGGAGATGAGCGGCGCATAAGACCTATGATCTTAAAGGATGTAGCTGAGATTACCGGATTGGACATATCTACTGTATCCAGAGTGGCTAACTCAAAATTTGTACAGACCGAGTTTGGTACAAAAAGATTGAAAGATTTTTTCTCTGAATCAATGTCAACTTCGGATGGCAATGAGGTGTCTACGGTAGAGGTGAAGAATATTCTTAATGATATAATAAGCCGGGAAAATAAGAAGCGACCTCACTCTGATGAGGCTTTGAAAGATATGCTGCAAGAAAAAGGATACAACATTGCAAGACGTACTGTAGCTAAATACAGAGAACAATTAAACATACCAGTGGCAAGATTAAGAAAAGGGCTTTAATTTTAATATTTACTGCCCTGATTTTTAGACCGACAATTTCAAAAAATCAGACAAATAGAAAGCAAGACCTGTCTTAGCTTTCTATTTTGCATAAATTAATTACCTTTGCCCCACATAAATTTAGGACAATACCATGTTTTCAAGAATAAAAATTAAAACATTGCTAAGCAACCCCACCATTGATGCAGAAGTAACTGTAATGGGCTGGGTAAAGGCATTTAGACAAAATCAATTTATTGCCTTAAACGATGGGTCTACCTTATCGAATATTCAAGTTGTTGTTGATTTTGAAAATACAGATTTAGAAACAATAAAAGGAATAACGGTTGGAGCTGCTATAAAAGTAGTGGGCATCGTCAAAGCATCACAAGGGAAAGGCCAGTCAATAGAAGTTAAAGCAAGTAGTGTATTTATATTTGGATTATGTGATCCTGAAGTATATCCATTACAATTAAAAAACAGACCGTCATTAGAATATTTAAGAGAGATAGCCCACTTACGATTCCGAACAAATACTTTTTCTGCTATATTTAGAGTGAGACACAATCTTGCTATGGCAGTACACCAGTACTTTCATAACAAGGGATTTTTTTACATTCATTCTCCTATCATTACAGGAAGCGATGCAGAAGGCGCAGGAGAAATGTTTAAAGTTACTACCTTGCCATTTGATGATACACCGAGAACAGAAGCAGGTGCCATAGACTACAAAAAAGATTTCTTTGGAAAATCTACTAATCTTACAGTTTCCGGGCAATTAGAGGCTGAGTTGGCCGCACTTGCGTTAAGCGAGGTGTATACTTTTGGACCTACATTTAGAGCTGAAAATTCCAATACATCAAGACATCTTGCGGAATTTTGGATGATTGAGCCGGAGGTTGCTTTTGCAGATTTAAATTCCAATATGGATTTGGCAGAAGGTTTGTTGAAGTATTGCATTCAGTTTATCATGGACAATTGTAAAGAGGATGTGGAATTTTTGGAAAGCAGACTTATAGAAGAGGATAAAAACAAGCCGCAAAATGAAAGGGCAGAAATGTCGTTGAGAGATAAACTCAACTTTTGTTTGACACAACCATTTCAGCGATTAACTTATACAGAAGCAATTGATATTTTAAAGAATTGTCCACCTAATAAGAAAGGAAAATTTCAATACGCAATCAAAGAATGGGGAGCCGATTTGCAAAGTGAACACGAGCGATATTTAGTAGAAAAGCATTTTGGAAAACCTGTTATATTAACAGACTATCCCAAACAAATTAAGGCATTCTACATGAGATTAAATGAAGACAACAATACAGTAAGGGCAATGGATATTTTATTTCCTGGTATTGGTGAAATAGTCGGAGGGTCACAAAGAGAAGAAAGGCTTGATATTCTTTCAGCCAGAATGGAAGAAATGCATATTCCATTGGAAGAAATGCAATGGTTTTTAGATACAAGAAGATTTGGTTCTTGCCCGCACGCCGGATTTGGATTAGGTTTCGAGCGACTCGTTTTGTTTGTAACCGGAATGTCCAATATCAGAGATGTCATTCCTTTTCCCAGGTATCCGGGAAGCGCAGAATTCTAGATAATTTCATTTTTAATAAATTTAAGTCTTTTTTTTAATGGTTTTGCTTGTAAGACTTTTCAAGCCAGTCAATATGGCTTTTATTTTTACCCAATAAAAGCATAGATTTGTAGTTTGGTCAAACCTATATCAAATGCAAAGAAGAGATTTTACAAATATGCTAGCACTAAGTCCTATGTTGATGTTGAAATATGATGCAGTCTTATGTGCGAAAAAAACAATTGTGCCCCAAGCTTTAAAAGCAGGAGACACGATAGGCTTTATTACCCCGGGGAGCCCAATCAAAGAGGAAAAATTTTCAATTGCATTGGACAATATGGAAAAACTTGGATTGAAAGTAAAATACTCAGCCAATGTATTCAAAAAAACTGGCTATTTGGCAGGAGATGACAGGACGAGGCTAGATGACATTCACACCATGTTTGAAGATAAAGAAATCAAGGCCATATGGTGTTTGAGAGGTGGCTATGGCTGCACTAGAATTATACCTTATTTAGATTATGGGTTGATTAAAAAAAATCCGAAGTTACTCATCGGTTATAGTGATGTGACAGCTTTGCTTTTGGCCATCTTCCATAAAACCGGGCTGTTGGGTTTTCATGCCGCTGTTGCCATCTCTGATATATTTTCTACGTATACTTTCGAGAGCACGAGATCCATGTTGTTTAATGAAAAAAAAGAGCATTACTACGAATCAAAAATACAAGAAAAAGAACAATTTAGACAACTGCCATATACAATTGTATCAGGGCAGGCAAGTGGAACCATATTAGCAGGCAATTTATCTTTATTATGTGCAATGATAGGGGGAAAATATGCACCATCGTACAAAAATAAAATAATATTTATTGAAGAGGTAGGCGAAAAACCGTATCGTATTGATAGAATGTTAACGCAATTAATGCAAAGTACAGATATAGCAAAATGTGCGGGCATTGTTTTAGGTGTTTTTAATGATTGTGAAGCAAAAGATGACGATCTGTCTTTCACTTTAAAAGAAGTATTGACAGAAAAATTTAGAATAATAAATAAGCCATGCTTTTATGGCTTCCCATTTGGTCATGTCGGAGACATAACTCCATTGCCTATTGGAGGTCATGGACGGATCGATTCAGATAAAATGAGTAGCATGATCTCTAAAATATTTTTCTAAAATAATTCCCTTAATAATTGAAAAAGTACCGAAACGACACAGTGGCTTACATATATGTATATATTATTATGTGTAATATTTTATTTTTTAAATACATAAAACCCAAGTTTTCAACGAATTTTATCCGCAATTTTCTTTTATATTAAAAAAATATAACTAAATTTGCCTCTTGTAACAACCATCTGAGAGTGAATACTCATGCAAGGACCTGATTTAATCCTTTCTTAAAGTGTTCATTAATTTAGTTTTGGTTTTACATAAAAGTCTACAAATAAGACTTTTAAATAATTTGTTTAAAATTTAGGCTCAAGTATTTTTTTAATAATTTAAACCAAAACTCATTATCATGATGGACAATTTTGTCAAAAATTCAAAGGCAGTATTGAGGAGAACCATGTTGTTATTGGTGTTG
>JAYUTD010000579.1:0-2722 GCA_043755305.1 Saprospiraceae bacterium | reverse complement strand
TAGCCTGTTTTCCCTGCTCTACACTATTTTTTATCAAGCCCATACCTCCAAGTTCGCCTGCGATATAAATACCTTTGACATTTGTTTCGAAATTTTGGTTGACATGCGGTAAATCGACTCCTCTTGTTTCAGTACCGATTTTTAAGGAAATCGCTTCTACCGGACATGCATGAAAACATGCACCATGTCCAACACATTTGGAAGCATTGATAAGGGTAGCTTTACCATTGACAATACCGATGATGTCTTTTTCCGGACACGCTGCAATACACGCACCACTGCCTATGCAACTATTGAGATCCACATGTGGGTGTAAAGAAACAGGTTCATAAGTTCCTTCCTCTTTGGCCAGAGCAATTTTTTTCAATACTACATTTGACTTGTGTTTTTGATTCCATAGATATAGCCCCATCACTACGGCACATAGTGAAAAAGCGATAAGGTAAATGGTGATTTCTTCTATGGACATCTAGTGTCTTGTTTTATTATTGATTAAAAAATCCATTTATATCCGAATGCCAAAGTTACGGCTACATGTATTACCATGATGACCAGCATAATAATGGCAAAAGGCAAGTGAGCGACGTGCCAATATTTAAATAATTTCTGCATTACCAAAAGCCTTTCAACCCTTCTGTTGATGGTAAGTTCTCTTTTGATCAATGACATGGTACTTTGCAATTTTTGGCCATTGATATTGCTTGACATAAGGGTATTTTTTAATTTTGCCAACAGGCTCCGGTCGGCTAAGTATTGCCTGAAAAAAGTAAACTCCGCTTTGCGGTCTAACAGTGTTTTTACCTCATTGGACTTATCCGGGCCAAGTTCCTCTGCTATTTTTTCTGTGACCTCATTCTTCAATTCCTGAATTTCACCCAAGCTCAATTCCTTACCTTGTATGGTGCGAGGTATCTGAAGATAAATAAATCTACCGGCTACGCCTGAAGCCACGACCAGTACCATGCTCCAAAAACTAATGGAAACGATGCCTCCAAACTTAAATGAAGTATGAAACAGTATCATTATAGGGCCAAGGACACACAAAAAAATATGGAATTCAAGCCAATGTTTTAATACACCAACTTTCGAAAGTCTTTTATTGTATTTTCTGATTTGATAGCCAAATACGCCTATTAAGATAAGCACTGTGCCAGCAATACCAAGGCCATGGCCATAAGCCCCACTTGGCTTCAAGCGGTTGTGGTCAGCATGGTAAAAGCGCTCTTCCATTGATGTGCTGTAATAATTGGAACCGGTATAAAAAAGATAAAATGTTACAACTACTACAATTGTGGTCAATGTGCCTAGGTAAAGTCTATGGACTGTTTTAGTCATAGTAGGTCGAAATAAATAAAGAAAAATTTATACAATTATTGAAAAAAGAATAAGCGCAAGCGTTGGTTTATGCCAACTTAGGTGGTTGCCAGATGGAATGTTGAAATTGGCTGTGGAATGTTTCTTCAAAACAGGGCGTCTGGTGAATAGGTATTTCATTGAGTATAGATACCAAAGATACCAATTGGGGTTGTTGCACACAAAACTGAACAAGATTTTGGCATGTTTTACTTTCTCCCTTAAAAGGAAGTTTCATATTTTGATCGAAATCGGATACACGCAGGTCACAATTGACATAGTGCTGATAAACGAAGTCAAGCACACCCATTTGAGGATTTTTAGCGAGATGCACTTTATAGTGATCAATAAGAAAGGGTACTTTCGATAATTCCTGAAAATTAAATGCCGACATTGTGTAGGCAACCAATAACATTATGGAAGTATATCTTTTCACAATAACAAATATAATTAAAAAAATTCATTTATTGTAGAAAATATACCGGTTTAATCTTAAGAGTGTAATTTTAGTGACTGAAACGGATAATGAAAAAACATGCCAAATTTATTATTGAAATATTTAAAATGACGAATTTATATTTTATTTATTTTTTCAAAGCCTAAAACTGACCGGTAAGGCTAAAAATTGTAATGATACATTTGTGGTAACAATTCTATAAAATAATTTTGGATGGCGAAAAGGACTTGATTTGCAAAACATTCTTTTTCAATTTAAAAAAATAATTAAACAAAAAGTGAAGCAATTATTGGCAGCAATTATTGTACAAAATTAAAATTTATTGCATTTTCGTATCCATTATATTGTTTCTGAAATTCTTTATTATTTTGAATGGCAAAAGCAATGGCAGGAATAGTATTTTAATTAATAATCTTTATTCACTTTAAAAAAAAACTGCATGAAAACAAAGTTTATCTCTACTATTTGTTTATTTTTTATGGCCTTAACACTCTATGGGCAGAAACCGGATGAAGGAACATTTCAGCGAAAGGGGCGTTATTTAATTGAGACGGGCTACAATATTATTGGAGGCATTGGGTCAGGATCGGGCTTAAGTATTTTAAGTGATGGCACCACTTCCTTTACTTCTATTGGTATGGAGGCCGGAAAATTTTTATCGACTAACTTTGCATTCAAAGTCAAAGCCGGATTAATAACAGTAGAAGACACATCCATCTATACTTTCGGCGTAGGCGGCAAGTATTATATAGCCGGTAATATTCCATTTGAGTTAGTGCCCGGTTTGATCAATAGTACCTCACTGGAGCTGTTTTTTACAACAGGTATTGGTTATGCAGCTAAGCTGGCATCTAATATTTATTTAGAACCAAGTATAAATTTGCAAGGACTTCCAAATACTGCATTATTTGG
>JAYUTD010000578.1:0-2740 GCA_043755305.1 Saprospiraceae bacterium | reverse complement strand
AACAATGTATTTGGATTGATTGTTGGAACTCCTATACATTCTAATGGAATATTTTGTTCTAATTTTTCAAATGCTTCTAATAAATCTTTAATGTCTTGGGATAGACGGAATGGAATAAAAAATTTATTTTTCAAAAACTGTAAGGGAATGCAATTTTTGGGATAAATTAGTATATCATTCATTCCATTTTGTATAATTGATTCATAAGACCAATATCTCATATCAAATATGGGGATGTCATTTACTTTTATAGAAAGAACATATGAAATTAATTCTTGTATTTGATGATCAGTATAAATATCTGGATATTGGTGCAATAATAAAACATCATTATTTGCAATAAGTGTATTTACAATTTCTAAATAAAGATCTAGAGCGATTTTCTTCCACGATTCTTTTAAATCTGGATTCTTGCAAAAATGTGCATGGATTTGATGCGTTAGGCCAACAGAAAAAATACCTTGAGCATCGAAAACATATTCCTTAATAATATCTCTGCATTCAAACAAGTTTGACAAGTCTGCACCTGATGGAGGGTTAAATAACAATATATTATTTTTAGTTGCAATAATTGGATGAGTATGAAATGATAATGCGCCATTATAAAATCTACTACATGTTGCTGGAGCATCAAACTTTTCATCAATAATATTTCCAGAAACAAAATTACTCATCTCTGTAATCACATCCCCATCAAAATAAAAATATCCACCATATTCCCTCTTTTTTGTAACAATATATTTCCCAAACTCGGCTATACTAGAGTCAAAAGATACACGTTGATATTCATAATCCTTGAAAAATTGTTTTCTATATTTATCCAATTCCCCAATTTGATATTCTTTATCCAATTGATCAGGCCAAAGTTCCATTTGAATATAATTTTGAGGTTGACCAATTTCTGATAATATAGTACCGAAATTTAATTTTGTATATAATCCTACTGCTCGGTCCCAATATGGATTATAAAGATCAACATATAGGCGAATTTTATACATGTCTTTATATTTGGATATAATATCTTGTAATAATACCATGGTTGGTTTCGTTTTTGAGACTTTGGCTCGACTTGTTGCACATACATTTGATATTAACAATATGTTTTCATTTATTTTAAAAGTAGCTATAGATAAAACGACACGAGAGTCTTCTAGTTCTTCTGTATTTAAGACTATAGTTGTATCTGGGTCATCTAGTATGACCTTTTGAGAAAAACAAAGAGACAATTCCTTTTCAATTTGAATTATCAAGTCTCTTTCCAATTGTGAATATTGATAATAATAAATCATTTATATATTATTTTTATTTTTTTATAATAAATGAAGAAAATAAATTCATGTTGTCAAACTGCTACATCATTTTATAACAAACCTGTATGTTTCTGTAAAAATGATCCTTGTGATTCATTTTTCTTTATAGGATCGGCAGATGGGCCATCTGGCCCATATAATACAATTGATGGAAATCCTATTAGAATAAACGCATGTGGAGATGAAGTAAGACTATGGTCTTTAGGTGGCATTTTCAATAATACAGTAGTTGGTTCAGCTTTAATTCAACTTGAACCAAATAATATGTTTCTCTCACCTGGACCACCAGGTCCTTCAGGACCATCTGGACCATTTGGTCACGGAGACCCAACGCGACCAGCATTACATTATGATTCAGTCAATAATATTTTTTCTTATTGGAATCCTTCTATAACAATGTGGACGACATTTACTGGAGGCAGTACTGGGTTTACCGGTCCACAGGGAGCCACCGGAGCCACCGGACCGCAAGGGCCACAGGGCATACCGGGATCGGTTGCTGCAATGGGTGCAACAGGGTCTACTGGCCCTCAAGGGAGAGATGGAGTGACTGGCCAGACGGGACCCCAGGGACGAGATGGAGTGACTGGTGCTACGGGACCCCAGGGTAATGCTGGAGGCATTGGAGTGACTGGCCAGACGGGACCCCAAGGCAGAGATGGAGTGACTGGTGCTACGGGACCCCAAGGCAGAGATGGAGTGACTGGCCAGACTGGACCCCAAGGATTACAAGGAGAACCAGGTGGATCAACTGGGTGTACTGGACCACAAGGACCAACTGGACCGACTGGCCCTCAAGGCCCTGAAGGAATTACCGGAAATAAAGGACCACAAGGAGATCCCGGAGGCACAACTGGATGCACCGGACCCCAAGGAAGGGATGGAGTGACCGGTCAGACGGGACCCCAAGGTAGAGACGGCGTAACCGGACAGACTGGCCCTCAAGGAAGAGATGGCGTAACCGGTCAGACTGGTCCTCAGGGAAGAGATGGTGTGACTGGCCAGACTGGTCCTCAAGGAAGAGACGGCGTAACCGGACAGACTGGTCCCCAGGGAAGGGACGGAGTGACTGGTGCTACGGGACCTCAAGGCAGAGATGGAGTGACCGGTCAGACGGGACCTCAAGGAAGAGATGGAGTCACTGGTCAGACGGGGCCTCAAGGAAGAGATGGAGTGACCGGCCAGACGGGACCTCAAGGAAGAGATGGAGTCACAGGTCAGACGGGACCCCAAGGCAGAGATGGAGTGACTGGTCAGACGGGACCTCAAGGCAGAGATGGAGTGACTGGTGCTACGGGACCTCAAGGCAGAGACGGAGTCACCGGTTCTACTGGACCTCAAGGAAGAGATGGAGTGACTGGTGCTACGGGACCTCAAGGCAGAGACGGAGTCACCGGTTCTACTGGACCCCAAGGCAGAGACGGAGTCAC
>JAYUTD010000577.1:0-18187 GCA_043755305.1 Saprospiraceae bacterium | reverse complement strand
AATAATATACGGTATTCGCAACCGATGCTAAAGAAACAGGTTTTTTTAAACTTGTTCGATTAAATATTTTTGTTTTTGTACTTTCATCCATTGAGTTGGTCATATCTGTCTCCATAAATCCTGCCACCACGCAGTTAGACCTTATACCTTTGACACCCCACTCTTTTGCTATATTTTTTGAGAATGCCTCAATTGCTCCCTTAGTGGCAGCATACATTGATAAGCCTTTATATCCAGTATGTACAGAGATAGAAGAAATATGTACAATAGTACCAGAGGTATTGTTTAAGAGCATATTTCTCAATACGTATTTTGTAATCAGCATAGGACTTAACTGATTAACCTTGGTCATATTTAAAACCGAGAGATAATCCATATTGGTAAGCAATGTGTCATAAGCTAAAGCTGCATTGTTAATAAAGCCGTGAAGGGTTACATTCCCTAACCAATTCTTAAAAACTACCGTTTTCAAATTTTCAACATCACTTAAATCATAACTTAACCAATTAAAATGATTTGGAAATTCTTTCTGTAAAGAATTCAACTCTGCCGTTGAAGCTCTGTTGATACCATACACAGTATGCCCCTCATGCAAAAGGAGTTTAACGATTTCAAGGCCAAGACCTCTGGATACACCTGTCACTAATATATTCATAATGATTTTTTGCCTGTATGGCTTGACTTAATTTCGTTGACAAATTTTACAATTCTAGGCACTTTGTAATTAGCCAATTTTGACCTACAAAAATCAATGATTTCTTTCTCTGAAATTATATGCCCATCAATTACCTGGACTTCTGCACTAACCACATTTCCTATAATTGAACTAGGTTTGCCAAAAGATCTCGCATCTTTAACCAATGGGTGGGTTAGCAATACCTCCTCTACTTCCTGGGGATTCACGTTGTGGCCACCAACATTAATAATCCTGGATTTTCTACTAACAAATTCAAAGGAAAGCGGATCATTGCTTTTGATTTCTACTAAATCTCCGGTCCTATACCAATCCTGCGTATTGGTTGACCTACTTACCAAAGCATTTGCAAGCAATAATTCATTATCCACAATTTTAATTTTACCCAATAGTCTATCCGGTACATTAAAAATTGCATTCTCAGAAGAGATCAATGGACCAGACTCTGTAGAGCCATAGATGTTTCTAATGCGTGCATTGGGAAAAATATTTTTGACATTGTCAATCAATTCCCGGGTTGATTTTTCGCCATTAAGTGTTGCACTTTGGACACTCTCCATCTTAAAATTATATGGGGCCAACATTCTGTAAAAAGTAGGCGTTGCTGAAATAAATTGTATTTTATTGGTGGATAAAGTAAAGATTGTTTGCTCTCTGGATGCTTTATACAAATCATACAATGCAGCTTTATTGCACAGTGCTTGCAAAAACACCTGAACTCCGGCCGAATGCGATGGATTGTAAGTAAAAGCCCACTTTGATTGAAGGTAAGACTTATCAATTACGACAGATTTAAGCAATCTTTGAATCGGTTGATAGATTAATTTGGGGATGCCTTCCGTACCGGAAGAGAAAATACCCAGGGAAGAAGTGGAATGTTTTATTATATTTATTAGTTCATCCAGCGATTCTATTTTAGTATTTATATCAATTCCCTGTTGCTGTGTTAACTGATTGTTGTTTCTATAATCGATCAACACCACATCCTTATTATGGCAAATACCGGTAAGCATATTGCTAAGAAAATCTATATAGCTATGACCAAAATAATTTTGATAGAATACCTTTCGGTTATTAATACTATCTATTAGATCATTGTAACTGTATGCTATGGATGGATCGAAATAAAACAAAATGTTGCGAATCAAATGTTATCCATTTATTATTGACAGAACGTCTCCTACAGTAAAAATCATTCCATTTTCAAATACATCAATGCCAAATTCATCTTCAATTCTCACGGTAAGTTCTGCCAGCATTATGGAATCCAAATTTAAATCCTGGTTGAACCGAAGGTGGACATCCAGATTATCAATCAAGGGTAAGCCATTGTTTTGCATTACTAAGTTGAAAATGGAGAGTAGACGTTCATTCATTGTTTCTACTTTTATTTAAAAATACAGTGTCTAAATACACATCTTTGTTTATGGAAAAAGCCATTACTCCCCATGAAAGACCAACACCAAAGCCCGAGGCCAGAATGGAATGGGATGCCGTCAATTTATTTTTTAAGTTGTACGTAATGGTTAATGGAATTGAAGCTGCGCTTGTGTTGCCAAATTCATGAATGCTATAAAGGACTTTGTCCTTGTCAACGCCCAATTTTTTCACAATTCTTTCATTCATCATTTTATTTGCCTGATGCAAGACAATAAAGTCAAAGCTATTAATATTTATATTTTGTTGTGTACAAAAGTCGAATATATAGGCAGGTACCTTACTAATACTAAACATAAAAATATTCAATCCATTCATTACCAATTTAGGAAATGGTGAAAAGCCATTTTTAAATCCATCTTTAACCATAATGTCTTTGGATCCGCTTCCATCACTTCCCAGGGAAATTTCAATATCGTTTTCGCGATTTTCAACTAAGGTCGCTGAACCCGCATCTCCAAATAAAGGGTGAACAGATTGTTCAAAAGAAGAAATTTTTGAAGTTGTATCTCCGACCAAAAGCAAGCCATACTTTTTATTTGAACTCTTCAGTAAAGATTGCATTACTGATATACCATATAAATAACCAGCACATCCCTCATTAATCTGCAGCGCTACTGCTGATTGCTCTAACCCTAATTCGTGTTTTAAAATATGTGCGGAAGATGGCAAAATATAATCAGGGTATTGGGTAACGAAGACTAGCACGCCTATGTCGGATTTATGCATGTCAAGATGGTTGAAAATCTCACTTGCAGCTTTTTTGCAAAGGTCGGAGGCTGTAGTTTCATTGTCTACTATATGTCTTTTTGTGATCTTAGTTTGCTCTACTATTTTCTCAAGCTCAATCTTATTGTATGGCAAATCCATATTGTACTCTACATGTGGAGGTAAGCAAGTAACAATAGATATTATCTTCAAAAATTTGTTTATTTAAACTACTATAACTTTGGCAGGGTTGCCAAAAACAGTAGTCTTGTCTTCAACATTTCTAATCACAACACTACCTGCGCCTACCAATGCACTGCGTCCAATAGTAATACCCGGAATTACAATGGCCATGGTATGTAGCACAACATTTGGTTCTACTTTTACAAAACCACCCAGGAATACTCCGGCATTTATATGGGTAAAATCTTCAATCAAACAATCGTGGCCAACCATTACATTGCTATTGAAAGTTACATGATTGCCGATCGCAGAATCATTGCTAATTATACACCCCCGGCTTATAACACAGCCAATACCCAGTTTAACATTATCCGCTACATCGGCTGAATGGTGTATTAAAGTAAAAAAAACTCCACCTCTACTTTCGATTGCCTTTACACACTTCTTTTTACTATTAATATTGGCTATAGCTACTACAAAAACATCTTCTTTCTCTATTGCATAATCAATCTCATTGCCTATAATGATTGGATAATTATCATATTCATCCAGTGCATTGGGATTATGATCAAGGTATCCTTTAATAGTGAAGGTGATATTGTACCCAATACAAGATTTGGCTAAAGTATAAAATTCTCTACCCAATCCACCGGCACCAATGATTATTAGATTCTTCAAATTAGTAATTTTGAAGACACAAAATCATAAAGTTCTTTTATAGTATTTATCTCCTTTAAGTCGTCGCCATTGATTGATACCCCGTAATCATCATGGACAGTAGTAATAACCATCAATGCCGTCATTGAATCCCAGGATTTTAGCTTCTTGAATGAAGTGTCAAATAGCAATTCTTCCCCTTTTTCAAGTAGCGTAAATTGAGATTTAATTTTTTCTAAAAATTCTATTTCACCCATGGTAAACACAATATTTTTTTCAAAAAGGCCTTACTGGCAAAGAAGGGAACCACTTATATATTATCTCACTTTTTGGAAACAATATTACCCATGCAGTTATAATTATTATTTTAAAATCAGTAAGAAAACTTTGGTTTGCCTGATACCATCTTTCTGCTTCTCCTTTAAATGGATAGATGCTATTTTTATAAAAAT
The DNA here is from genome assembly GCA_043755305.1 of Saprospiraceae bacterium. Lineage (GTDB taxonomy): Bacteria > Bacteroidota > Bacteroidia > Chitinophagales > Saprospiraceae > JADKBO01. Next base: position 14,056 of record JAYUTD010000577.1, on the reverse strand, counting down.
CCCAAACATCTCCACCATTATCCTTAACCTCTGTAATCAATCTTTCTTCGTCTCTAAAAATGATAGACCCTATGCCAGTAAGGCCCGGTTTTACATTGTAAATTACTTTTTTAACTACATCAGGGTATGCTTCAAAACTTTCGGGCATAACCGGTCTTGGGCCAACCACACTCATGTCTCCAAAGAGGATATTGAGGAGCTGAGGAAGTTCATTGATTTTACTTGATCGAAGAAAGCCGCCTAAAGGTGTAATCCTCGGGTCTTTTTTGGTAGTAATATACCCACCAGTTAGGTTCGGACTATCTTTGAGCATCGTGGCAAATTTATAGATGTCAAATACTGTATTATTATATCCAACTCTTTTTTGAAAATACCATATATATCCTTCTCCTGTAAGCCTAAGACCTACCATAATGGGGATCAATAATGGCGATAAAAATACCAGTGCAATACATGAAGAAATAATATCACATAATCTTTTAAAATACAAATACATATTAGAAGTTGTTTGTAATTTCATTTATTACATATTCTAGTTCACTGTCAGTAATACTGGTTGAACATGGAATTGCAATACACGACTTATGAATAAAGTCGCAATTGTGGTATTGAGAGATATATATACATTCTTTATACATAGGGAGAATATTCATTGGTGCCCAAAAAGGCCTGCACTGTACACCCTTTTCATTTAAATTCTTAATTAATTTTTCTTGAAAATCTGTCTGAATAGTAAACAACCAGGCATTCCAGTCCACTTCAGGAAGAATTTTTTGAAAACCAATATCACCAATCCCAGTAAGCCCTTCTCTATATTTTTTAGCTATTTCTTTTTTCCGTTGGATAAAAGCTGGTAATTGTTCCATTTGTGCTACCCCAATTGCTGCCAATACGTTGACTAATCTATAATTGTAACCTACCTCATCATGGAGGTATTGCATGGGATCTGTTTTAGCTGTAGTAGTAATATGCCTGGCTCTTTTAGCTAATTTTTCGTCGTCCGTCAAAATAACACCACCGCCACCAGTAGAAATTATTTTATTGCCATTGAAACTCATGTTGCCAAAGGTCCCGAAAGTACCTCCAAATTTACCTTTATACTTAGAGCCTAATGATTCAGTGCTATCTTCAATTACTTTAATTGGATATTTGCAAACTATAGAATTAAATCTATCAAAATCAAAAATATTTCCCTGGACATGGACGGGCATGATTACCGGTATCCGTCGATCGTTTTTTTTCAATCGCAATGACTCTCCATCCACAAAACAATCCTCTGCAAGAAAAGACTCCAGCAAATCGAGATCCATTTGCCACAGTTCTCTATCACAGTCAATTAAGATTGGTTCAGCACCTGTGTAAGCAACAGCATTGGCAGTGGCTACGAAGGTAATATTATTCATTATAACATAGTCCTCTTTTGTAACGCCTAAAAGATTGAGACATGTATGCAATGAGGCCGTGCCGTTTACTACAGAAATGCCAAACTTTGATCCCACAAAATCAGCAACCATTTGTTCAAATTGGTTGACATAGCTACCAACAGAAGAAATCCATCCGGTATCCAGACAATCTTTTACATACTTCCATTCATTGCCGTGTATATTTGGCACACTTAATGGTACAAATGTTTTTGATTCACTCATTGCTACTGTTTTTTATTGTCATAAAATGATTCATGCAACTGCTTTCCACTAGATAAATAATCTTTATACCAATCGATTGTTTTATCCAGACCTTCTTGCCATGACACTTTTGGGTTGTAACCCAGTTGTGTTCTTGCTTTTGTAATATCCGGACATCTTCTATTGGTAGATCCCGGATAAGTTGGAGCATATTCATATTCTCCATCAAAATCAAATTTTTTGCCAACGTATCGAATTAACTCTTCTATGGTAATTTCCTCAGAAGCACCGATATGATAAATTTCCCCATTTTTACCTTTCTCCATTGCCAATACTGTGCCTTCTACAGCATCATCAATGTAATTAAAAGATCTAGTTTGATCGTGTCCGTATAATTTAAAAGGATTTTCCTTAGCTGTGAATCGCTGCGCTAAATGTGGAATTACGTGTTTGAATCCCATTCGCGGACCGAACACATTATGGTATCTGATGATTGTACATTCAAAACCAAGCACCTTGGCATAATTTAAAAACCCAGATTCTCCCAGCATCTTAGTTACTGCATAAGTAAAACGCGGGTGAGCTATATCCTGTATTGACAAAGGAATGTCTTCCGGTGTAGGAATAGCATACCCGAAAGACTCAATAGTTCCGGCATAGCATTCGCTTGTAGATGTAAATAAAACCTTTTTACATTTTGAAGCTCTAAGCCATTCCAGAGTATTAAAAATTAGAGCCGTGTTGATACGAATAATTTCATGTGGAATAGTGTTGACATAGTCAACCCCAACTACACTAGCCAACATGTATACGTAATCGTAGTCATCCGCCAAAGCATCAAATGCACCAGGTTGCGTAAAGTCTCCGCCAATGATGTTTACATTTTCTAGTTTCTCTAACTCCTCAATGGCTTCATCCTTCTTACCGCCAGATCGAAAAAAATTATCTGCAATAGTTATTGTATACTCATTATTATTCAATAGGTATCTTGCAATGTTAATACCTATAAAACCGGCTCCACCGAGCAATAACACTTTTTTACTATCCATATTTTTGTATTTATAAATCTCCTCTTCCTAAAACTTTAAAATTTATTCTGCTCCTCAATTCATTTTCCTGCAATGCTGAGAAGATACCTATAGTATCATATATAACAGTCTCCTTATTTCTATTGATCAATTTTTGAAAAAACGCATCGTTGTTTTTATATAAACCATGCCCGGTACTTATTACAATAATGTCATACTCGTTATTTAACAGAGTATTCCAATCATCTGACACATCCATTTCTTTCTCATCCCAGTAATCAATATAAGGATCATGCAAAGAGACAACTGCATCATCCGCGACCAGGCAATTGTAAAAAATTTCAACTGGTGTATATCGTGTATCTCCAACATCATTTAAATAAGACACCCCCAATAATAATAGTTTCTTATGTTTTAATGACCCGAAAATATTTTTTAGATATTTGTAAGCGTAGAAAGGCATCATGTCATTGGTCTTCACCCCGAGTTCACTCAGAGATAAGGCATCATTGCTGTTAAAAAGATTTTGTTTTGACCAGCTAGCCAATAAGGGATCCTTGGTTAAACAATATCCGCCTACCCCAATGCCAGGCAGCATAATGTTTTTGTGGGTAGGGCGCATGCGTATTGCATTTACCACTTCATAGATATTTACGCCGGCTTCCTCCGCGAATCTTGTCCATTCAACCATAAAGCCAATGTTCATAGCCCTGTAAGAATTTTCAAGTACTTTGGCCATTTCTGTAGCATTGGTATTTCCCAATTCTGTAAGCGGATACTCTTCAGTGGAAATCACTGTTCTTAAAAAAGATTCAGTCGCCCTTTTACTTTGCTCATCGACGCCAGAAAAGACCCGATAAAAATTTTGGATGCTATCAATGTATTTTGGGCCCGGCATTACTCTTTCATATGAATGTCCAATTTTTACCATAGAAGTAGACAAACCTCTTTCTGACAGACATTGATTAATTAAAGGTTTTACGATGTGTAGGCAGGTTCCTGGTGGTACAGTTGTTTCTACCAAAATTAATACATCCTCTTTGCAATTATTGCCAATCGTCGTCATTGCCTTTTTAAAAGGGGTCATGTCAACTTCATAGGCTTCCAATTCATTAATATCCGAAGACAGTTTTTTAACATCCAGGTTTATATCAACAATAATAATATCTGCTTTTGCGTACGCAATAGTGCTCGAAGTGGCATACAAATTTTCTTTAGTCCTTGCTTTTTGATAAAATAGCTCAATTTTCGGATCATCTGCTTTTATCGGAAACTCACCACTGTTTATTTTCTCAATTTTTTTTCTGCTTATGGCATTATCAAGATCAACTCCTATGACCGCATATTCTTCTGTCAAAGCATTAGCTACTACCAATGACATTACAGCACCTACAAAGCCCAGGCCTTGAACAACAACAACTTTTTTGCCTGCATGTCTTTCTAAAAAGTTTTCAATTTTTTTTTGTTCAATATCACTTGTTAGTGTCTGCATATAAAATAATTATTTTTTTATTAATCTTTAAAATACCAGATCATGCTTTTTTAGGCCGTATTAATGTATTATTATTTTTCCAGGGTTTCCCACAACTGTTGCTCCGCTCGGGACATCGTGCAAAATTACAGAACCTGCTCCAATGATGGTATCCTCACCAATAACTATTCCTTGTTTTACAACCGAATTTGCTCCAATAAAGGATCTTTTTCCAATTTTTACATTTCCCGCAAGGACAGCTCCAGGTCCTATATGCACAAAATCATCAACAACACACTCATGCTCAATAATGGCTCCTGTGTTTATAATGGAGCAAATGCCTATCGAAGCAAGAGAATTGACCACCGAACCTGCGCCCATCAAGGCGCCGGCATTAATAGAAGAGTGAACACTTTGAATACTATTTTTGTGCTTCAACACTGCAAATTCAAATTCAGCATTCAATTTTTTGTATATGACTTCTCTGATTTTATTAGAGCCAATACCAATAAACAGTTTACTTTTATTGGTATTTAGAATATTTTGGATTACATCTTCATTGCCTAAATAATCTATATTATATGGGTTTGATGATTTTTCCTCATTTTCTATATATCCAATGATATTGTATCCCTGCAATTGCGCAATATCAATAGCAACATAAGCATGTCCGGAATAGCCAATTATAATTAAATTTTCAGGCATATAAAATTTCTAATTTTTGAACAATTCTTTCACTTGTTTTCCCATCCCACAATTCAGGGATTTTTCCTTTTTTCCAGTCATTATTCCACAATTTATTAAATGCAGGTATAAGTGCTTCAGGATTCGTGCCAATTAATTCATTTGTACCTACAGACACAGTTTCGTACCTTTCTGTATTGTCCCTAAGGGTCATACATGGTATGCCGAGGACAGTAGTCTCTTCCGTAATACCGCCGCTATCCGTTATAACTACACGGCAGTTTTTTACGAGGTAATTGAACTCAAAATATGGCTGAGGATCTACCAATACAATATTTTTTGTATCCATATTTAGAAGTTCAATGTTTTTCCTGGTTCTTGGGTGAACGGGAAAAATAACCGGCATTTGTTTTGAACAATCTATTATTGTATTTAAATAACTTCTCAATTTTTGCGGGTTATCTACATTAGCTGGTCTATGCAGCGTTAAAACAATAAAGTTATTTTCAGAAAGTGAAAACCCCTCCCAAAAATCAGGTTTTTTAAATTTACTGATATTGGCCAGTAAAGTGTCAATCATAGTATTTCCAACAAAATGAATCTTAGATTTTGCGACTCCTTCTTTTTCAAGATTTTGATTGGCATAAATGGATGTTGTGAAAAAATGATCAGTAATTGCATCTGTTACTAGTCTGTTTATTTCTTCCGGCATAGTGCGGTCCCCACTTCTTATGCCACCTTCAACATGAATTACCTCAGTATTTAATTTTTTTGCTACGATTGAACAAGCAAGGGTCGAAGTTACATCTCCTACAACTAAAATAGCGTCACAAGGATTGGACAATAATTCTTTTTCGAATGCCAACATTATAGCCGCGGTCTGTTCAGCCTGGCTTCCACCGCCTGCTGCAAGATTGGCATCAGGTTTGGGAATATTGAGCTGTTCAAAGAAATTGTCAGACATGTTTTTATCATAGTGCTGACCAGTATGCACTAATCTATATTTTACTTTATCAGATGCAATTCGGTGTATGGCATGAATGATTGGTGCAATCTTCATGAAATTAGGTCTAGCTCCAGCTACAATTGTAAGTTTCATTAATATTTAAATTATTCTATTGATTAATGAAATATAACGATTAGACAAAACACTTCTATCAAAATTTTGCTTAGCAAATTGATAACCGTTATCACCCATATTTTCTATTGCGTCTTTATTGTCTTTGTATTTAAGAATAGCTTCTACAAAAGCTTGCGGATTTTCAGGTTCAACATAGACTCCGCATTGGGCCTCTTCGACTAATTCCCTTGAAATGCCATCAATTAATAAAAATAATGGTTTCCTGCATGCCATGTAATCAAAGGTTTTGTTGCTATATATTGTTTTGAAAGTATCAACCTTTTTTAATACTGACATTCCAAAATCAGAAGCCATTATATATTTAAATATTTCCTGCTTAGGCACAGGGTCCAAAAATAAAACATTTGTCAATTGTCGATCTTCTTTTGAGTTCATCAAGTCATTTTTTTGCATACCGGATCCAATAAATACAAAGAATACATCAGGGCTTAATTCTTTAATAATGGCTGCAACATCAAGCACCTGAATTAAATGATTAGCCACTCCATGAGCACCAACATATGTGATCACAAATTTGTCCTGCCACCCTAATTTATTGCGAAAGTCTGCTTTATTAAAAGTATAAATTAACTTATCAGAAAACGCAAAGTCTGCAGCATTTGGTATAAATATTATCTTATCAGAGGGTATGTTTTTTTTCTCTATTAAAGTGGCCTTAAATGCCGGTGTCAATACATTTATCAATTTAGCTTTTCTGTAAATGAATGATTCAAACCAATAGGCAAATTTGACAATCCACTTATTTGTTATAACTCCGGTATCAATGGCTGATTCTGGCCATAAATCCCTAACTTCAAATACGATCGGCTTTTTTTTCAAAACTGAAAGTACATATGCCGTAATACCTACAAACAATGGTGGGCTTGTAACCAAAATAACATCATAGTTTCCCTTCAGTTTAAATACACCCGCCCATATACTTGAAAAAACAAAAGAAAAGTAGGCCCACATCCTACCTAAAAATCCGCTATTGTATGACTCAGAAACATGACACCGCCATACATCTACTAAACCATCTTTTTTGTTTACAAAATATTTCCCTTCATACTCTTGTCTTTTTTCCTTGCCATTGGCATGCATCATGCCTGAAAGCACTGATATCTTATGTCCCTGCTCAGACCACACCTTAGTCATTTCATTGAATCTAGAACCACCAGCGTCGTCAGGTTCTAAGAAGTATTGATGTATTAATAATATATTCAATCAGAAAGAACTTTTATTCAATGCTCTAAATTAATAGTAAAAGAAAATGTAGTTTCATATTTCTTTTTCTCTGGTGTCAATCCTTGAGAAAACTCCAATAGATTTATTTGATGCTTTTCCAAATAGTATTGACTTGCTTCTGCTATTTTTGGTTTCAAGAAATTGGTTTCAGTAAAATACTTTTTTATATCAATGTTTTTATTAATATAAATTCTTGAAATAGCATTATTAACATGCATAACCACATCTTCCAACTTCAATGCCTTGGCCGACAAAGTCACTTTTCGAAAGTGTCTGTTATTCCTATAATCCACATAATACGCTTGCCATAATATGCTCTCATCCGATTTTTCCAATACCACATCCTTTGCCTGAAACCATTCAGCATTTAGAAATCTTGAAATTTTTGGCATTTGTTCAGAGCTGCCAAATTGTATTGTATTATGCGCTTCTACACTTTTAAAGTAATCGGATATCTGACCAGCGTTGTATGAATAAGTGCCACTATCACATAATACATTAATTCCATTGTGCCATAAATCGACATGAAATGCATCATTGCCTTGTCTAAATTTTTTATCAGGCATTTTGAGAAAAACTTCAGCATTACTTTTTCTTAAAATTACAATTTGATTATCTAAAATCTCCGATTCCGGCTTTAAGATTTTATGCATTGGGTATTGGAGTGCATCGACTCCACATCGCCAGAACATTGCCTCACTTAACTCTAAAGAATCATAAATTCTGACATTTTTCAGCAATGCAAAAAACAATTGTACACTAGGTCTAAAATCGCTGTACTCACGAGAATTTAAGTTCTCAATCAAAGCACCATCATTGCTGCCAAAATTTGGAGCACTCCCATCTTTGCCCATAATCATTTTATACATCCATTCACCAGCCTTTTCTAGTTTGCTATGTATTTTGGAATTAAATGGTGTTTCATTTAGGTGCTGCATCATATGCAAGCAGAAACTCATGGTATCCATAAATACCCTATGATAATTTACTGAAAGTTGACTAAATGTACCTTGATCTAGTACAAGTTTATCGATCATTTTTTCTAAAAGAATTCTACCCGCATCTCTGGCCTTTATAAATTTTGAATCTGTATAACCGTTCTTGATTAACCAACAACTGCCAATGTACAAACCAATTGATTCGCTGGTCGAGTGGTTGTTTTCCTGAGCTATGCCATAATTTATATTGGATCGGATCCTTATAAAATGTTCAAATATTATCCTCTTCAATGATTCTTGCGGCTTGCTGATCTGGTCTAGAATGCACGCAGCAGTGAGCAATTTCATCAAGCGAAAAGAAGTTTCTTGACCACATTTCCAATTGGGCCCTACATTGAGTGAATTGCATTTGCACCAATCTTCCAACAAAATATTTAATTGACTTAAATACTCTTTTTCGCCTGAAATCTTATGCGCCCGGGCAAGGGACGTCAACCAATCAAATCGCGAAAGTTCCCAAATTACCTTTATGTCTCCCTCGTCAAAATCACTAATTTCAGTCCAATGTTTACTTTCTTGTGAATGTCTTGAATTGTCAAATGGATTGTAAAACCAATCTGGAATTTTGGTCAATCTAAATTTATGGAAAGAAAAGTAAGTAAAAGTACCTATTTTTATTTCATCGGCAGTAGATAATATTGGGGAACTCCACTCATCTGGAAAATTTTCCAGGCTTTGGGTTTCTAAAAAATATGGGCCGCTGATGCTTTCGCTGACAGGAAACATTTTTTTTCTAAGTCCCAATTTCAAGCTAATCCTGTAGTAAAAAACATAAAGTATGTTCCAAACTCCTAAATATGGAATAAGCTTAACAATGTAAGATACATTTTTAACCTTACTTAAAATTTGATTAATAAATATAAACTTCATTTAATCTAGTATCCTATTAAAGTTGGTAATTGGAAATCACTTATGATTGCTAAGTGATAAATATTTTAAAATGAATTTTAATTATTATTAATCAAATGCTACATTACCAAAAAATATTTTAATTAATATATACCCAGCCGCCATTCTTCATACTCTGAATTGCAGCAAAACTAGCCTTTGTGGTATTTACAATTTCATCAAAGGAAATTAAAGGCTCACCACTGGTTTTTAACTTTTCTAGCAATAGATCAAATTGTGCTTTGTGGCCCTTATCCTGACTTGTACTAAGCTTTGTAAAACCATTTACACCATAGGCTTTGGTCTCTCTGAAATTATCCATTGTAACGGTTTTTTCATCAAAATATATTTCCAGTCTTTCTTTGGAGTATGCCTTGTTGCCATTTGAAAAATAGTTGATGCTTGCATTGTCTCCATTTTTAAATTTTATAAGTATAGTAGCATTGTCTGTGTTTTGCAGTGGGTGGATTCCCATAGAATTCATGCAAACTGCAGCTACATTGCTTCCACTCAAGTAAGTAAGCAAATCTATGTAATGACATGCTTCTCCTATTATTCTACCTCCACCTGTATTCATGTCATGCACCCACGTATTTTCAGGAATAAATCCAGCATTCATTGTAGCAATCATATTTTTTGGAGATGAGGATGGAAGCAGTGATTTTATTTTTTTTATGTGCGGTGAAAACCTTCTGTTAAATCCAACATTGATTGATTTATTAGATTTTTGATGCTCCTCAACTATCTTTTCAAGTTCTTCCTCATTCAAAGCCAGGGGCTTCTCTACGAATACATTTTTGCCTGCATTTAGTGCTGACAATACCATACTTGCATGCAAGTTATGCCTTGTAGTTATCATTACTAAATCAACGGTTTCATCGTTAAGCATATCATCGTAACTTGTAGAACTATACTGTATTCCATGCTTTTGTGCCAAAGATTTTGCAGTCAAACCGCCTTTGCTTATTATGTATTTTAAGTTTGCTCCTTTTAATAATGGCAACATTGTCATCTTGGTAAAATTACCGGCACCAACTATACCGATTATACCTTTGCCTGGCTTAAATTCCTTATTTGTAGTTAATACTTTAGTTTCATGTTCGACAGCATCATTGTATTTTAAAATGGACGCTATATTTTTTGATTGGCCAATATCACCATAAATAATATTATAGTTTTCTAAAAGAACAATTTCTGAAATCAATTCTTTGACACATATACTGTCATTGCTTATAGCTGATAATATTGTTTCGAAATTTCTTTTCTCGGTCCATCTTACAAATGGCAGTGGATAGTCAATCCCTTTTTGCTCATAGTTATCATCATATCTGCCCGGCCCATAAGAGCATGAGACTTGAAAAGACAGTTCCTTCTCATAAAAATCTGCACGACTTAATTGCAATCCTATAACTCCCACTAAAATAATGCGGCCTCTTTTCCTTGACATCTTTGCCGCTTGTGCAATGATTTCATCAGATTTTGTTGAAGCAGTAATGATTACTGCATCTGCTCCGATACCATTGGTTATAGAATCAACGGCCTTTACAACATCCCCACTATTTGAGTTAAAAGTAGTAATACCAAAAGAATCGGCAAGTTTCAATTTTGCATCATCCACATCTAAGCCAATTACTTTACATCCATTGGCTTTTAACAATTGTGCTGTCATCATACCAATCAATCCTAACCCAATAACTACAATTGTTTCTCCCAATTGGGGATTTGCTAACCTTATACCTTGCAATCCAATAGCACCTATGACAGTAAATGTAGCTTCTTCATCAGAAACATTATCGGGGATATGACTACATAAATTTTGCGGCACACTCACAAATTCAGCATGTGGGCCATTGCTCGCAACCCGATCTCCAATGCTAAAACCATTGACTCCGGCTCCAACTCCAATAATTTTACCTACATTACAGTAACCCAATGGAAGTGGTTGTTCTAATTTATTGAATACTGCTTCAAGAGTGGGCATCAATCCGTCAGATTTTATTTTGTCTAAGACCATTTTTACTTTATCCGGCTGTTGTCTTGCTTTTTGAATAAGATTGGCCTTGCCAAATTCAACAAGCATTCTTTCCGTACCAAGTGATACAAGGCTCCTTGTAGTCTGTATCAACAATTGACCATTACTGATTTCAGGTGCCGGGACTTCTTCTAAAATGGTCTCCCCTGTTTTGAAGGATTGGATAATTTGTTTCATAAAATTACTTTTGACACTTGCCTGTACCTGGAAAAGATACTATAATTATATATTATACAGTCTAAATTTTTCATCAATTGAAGGATAGCTAATTAAGACGGCTCTATACTTGCCTTTAAAAACAAAAAGACTTCCTGCCGCTACTCCTATAGTAGTGTACCTTTGTATCGTCTCTTCAATGTGTTCTATACTACCCGCACCCCCAAGTAATGTCATAGGTAAAGATATAGCATCCCTGACCTTGTCGCATAATTTGTAATCAAAACCTGTCATAGTTCCATCCTGGTCTATTGAATTAATAATTATTTCTCCGGCACCAAGATTTTCAAAATGCTTTGACAGTTCCACAGGATCTTTACCTGTAGCTACTGTTCCGTTATGCGTATATGCTTCATACCCTCCAAGAAATTTCTTTTTAACATCAAGCACAACGATTACACTTTGACTGCCAACTGCTTGGGCTAAAACAGAAACAAATTGAGGATTATTGATGGCGCCGGCACTGATTGCAACTTTTTCGGCTCCCATATTTATAATTTGTTTTGCCTCATCAGCCGTAGTAACCCCACCGCCATAACAAAGGGGCATTCTGCATTCATGGGCTAAATTTTTTATTAGGTTGATATCAGGTCCCCGCTTTTCCCGGGTCGCATCTATATCAATGACCATCAATTCGTCTACCTCTTTTTCATTGAAAATACGCACAGTATTTAAAGGATCTCCGACATATTTTGGGTCTTTAAACTTAATAGTCTTTACCAGCCCCTTGTTATGCACCAGCAAGCATGGAATAATCCTTGATCTCAACATAAATATTATAGATTTGCAAAATTTCTGAATAACTCAATACCGTTTCCATGGCTTTTTTCCGGATGAAACTGTACGCCAAATATATTTTTATTGTTAATTATACATGGAAAGTTCAAACCGTAATTAACTTTTGCTATAACATTGCTTTGCTCAGCTACATCAAAATAATAATTATGCAAAAAATAAAATCCCATTTTATGGTCAATATTGTCGAGTAAAGGACTGCTGGTAACTGGTTCTATTGTATTCCAGCCCAAGTGTGGCAAATGTGGTTTGTGTGTCAACAAACTTGCATCTAATTTTTTAATTTTGCCTTCAATCCACCCAAATCCGGATTCACTTCCTTCTTCACTACTATTGCCCATAATTTGCATGCCAACACAAAAACCTATTATTGGTACTTTTTTAATTAGAACCATTTCATTTATGCTATCAAATAGATTTTTTTTCTTGATTAATTGCATTGTCTCATCAAATGCTCCAACACCAGGCAATATAAGTTTATCGCACCCAATAAAATCTGCAATTGACTCAACAATTTTATACTCTACATTAATTCTTTTATGCACTGTAGCGATAGCAAATATATTTCCACTGCCATAATTTATAATACCAATCATCGCTTTATAGATTTTTCCCTTCCGATGAGCTTCATAACTTTAGCTCCCAAATTAAATATCCACTCCTGGTTTTTATAATCCCGATGGCTTTTGTTTGGCAATTCAAAGTAAACATAAAGCTCCTTCTTAGTTATCCCAAGTTTTGTAGCTATGTAATCAAACTCTTGTTTCACTGTTTCTTCGTCCATTGAAGGGGATTTCATTTTTTCCAAAGCCTCTTCTCTCGATAATTGGCCGGTAATGATTAAGCTTGAATATTGCACTCTTCGGGTATCAAATCCAAACTTAGCAGGTAGCCAATACCCTTCGAAAAAGCGGGTAAAACGCGATTCAAAATGTTTTTGAGGATATGGCGTCCAACCGTATTTATCCTTCAACAACTTCATCGCATCCTCTTTAATGTAGGGCATATAGTTTAATGGTTTTATAACTTTAATACCCTTAAAGTAATGAAGCCATATTTTGTGCTTCCAAATGCTACTAAACGGATAGCTTTTCAAAGGTATAGTACAATATTTTTTAATTATGTCATTGATAAGTGGCATATCGGTTCCATAATAGAAAAACTCAAGTGGGTTTCTTACTACTTCAGTTGAAATATTCCCGCCATTTAAAATGTATTTAATATTATACTTCTCCGCAAATTTATATAAAGTTGCAATGAAAGCATGGTCTTGTGCCAGATCGATTCCCGGAATTCCGGATTTGAATAAAGCCAATTGGAAATCTTTCATTTCTTCCCAATTGATAACTTCTGTATATAAATCCAACCCTAATCCATCTACTAAGACTTCAATGTTTTTAACTGCCAATTCAGAATTCCAGCCACCATCAACATGAAAAACCAATGGTCTCAAACCAAATTCTTTGACTACCTTATGTAACATATAACTGCTGTCCGCTCCACCACTCATCCCCATAATGCAATCAAAGTCTCGGCTTTTGCCATCTCTCTTTATTTTTTCTACAATTCTATCAAGTTCCTGCTTTCCCCTTTCATCGGTATGCCAATTGGGTTTTACCTCATTATAAAAACTATTGCAATGATCGCATACACCATGGCTATCAAAAACAATTTTTGAATCTGAAGTATCCATGATACAATTTGTACATATTTGATATTCTCTGTCCATCTCTTATTCAAGTATAATTTTATTTATTTGTTTACCTCTACTGACAGAACTTACTTCTGGATAGTGAAGCAAATATTTATCCTTAGTAGGTGAGGTTTTAACTCTTATGGTATTATCTGAAAAGTTTATATTTGAAGTTCTATTTTGCACATATAAAATAGTTTTTTCGGATTTTTTAGATATAATTTCATTTTCAGAAATATTCATATTTTTACTGTCCTGAGC
>JAYUTD010000576.1:0-2748 GCA_043755305.1 Saprospiraceae bacterium | reverse complement strand
TATATTTTCTTAAGGATGACCAATCTTCAGTAGTTAGGGTTTGGCAGATAGAAATTAATTTTGGATACTTCATCTTAAGGATTATTTTAGCTCTTACTATTTGATTTACAAATATATACAATTATTTTATTATAGCAAATATTGAGGATTTATCAATTATTTTTGTTTCCTGGGTTATATAACTTTAATAAACTTTGCAGCAATACTTATAATAATAATGTAATTGACACAAATTTTTCTCAATGCGAAATAATACAATGACCCAGATTAAAATATTCGAATACAATGTAGCACCATTTGCTTTGGCTAAAATCAAAGCTTTTAGCAAAAAAAATGAAGGAAAGATTATTTTGTATAAAATTGATCCAAAGGCTTTGCACCAAATAAAAGAAGGTTATTTTTTATTGCAAATAGAGAACAACAAGGATTTACATCAACTAAAATTAGCAATGAAGTACAATCTTTCAACCATTGCATTACTCTCCAATATTGATTTATTGAGAAAAACTTTGAATTCACGGCTCAAAGGGTTGCTTATCTTACCTTTTGACTATGCAGAATTGGCAAGAATAATTAAGGATCTTCCTAAAGATAACCCTGCAAGCAATGAAAAACATACGCAGGCCATACCTTACAATACGAAAAACAATGTTGAAATCCCGAATGCTATAAAAAATTTCAGCCCTCATGCGTCCTTAGATTATAATGTAAACCACAATCTCACTTTGAGGGAAATGGACTTACTACAGTCTTTGTCCAATGGCTTTTTATACAAGGAGATTGCGGACCTTAAAGGAATTACTCTAGGCACTGTAAAACAACACCTGCATAAAATATATAATAAACTGAATGTGAATAACAAAATTGAAGCAATCAATGTATTGAACAATTATTATTAAGCTTCAAAACAATCAATGCTGAAACTGTTTTTGCCAGTTGGTAACTAAGGTTTGAAAAAGCCATTGGCAAATATCTTTTATCGTTCTTCACTATTCAACTGTCTACCTTTTGCCAGACCAATAATTCAATATCTATATTGCCGCAAGGCAAAAATATTATTTGTATAAAAGAACAGAATAAAGCCCAGCCTGCATCTTATCCCACTTTTTTACCTGAAGAATCCAATGGGCTTAAGCTGATTCTTAAAAAACTGCCAAGGTCAGCTATTTTGCAATTTCCAGGCTTATTTATCCCATTCCTCAATTAAGTCGAAATCTCATTCCTAATTATTAAACAATTCAGCTATATTTACCTTTCATTTAATAATCAATCTTATCAAACATGAGGTCATTATTGATCGTTGCAGTACTAATTTTAGCTATGATAGCAGCTAAACTTTTTTTCTTTCAAAACGGGACAGCAGATAGCCAAAAATCTTCTTCCAATTTGCCAGCTGGCAATGGTATACCAAAAGGGAAAGATGGCAAAGGCGGAAGCAAGATGCTTGTTGACATTTATATTGCAAAAGAGGAATCTAACAGCAATGAAATATATGCATCAGGTTCGTTTGTAGCAAATGAAGAAGTGGAGCTGCGCAGTGAGGCTTCAGGTAAAATTATACGACTTTTCATTAAAGAAGGCAGTACCGTTTCCAAAGGTCAACTTATTGCCAAACTCAATGATGCTGACATAGTAGCAAAACTTAAAAAAGTAAAATATGAAGAAGAACTCGCAGCACAAATAGAAGCAAGACAAAAAAAACTTTTAGATATTAATGGTATATCAAAGGAAGAGTATGACATTGCTGTGAACAAAGTCAATCTGCTTTCTGCAGACAAAGAAGGACTGCAAGTTGCGCTATCACAAACTGAAGTAAGGGCTCCATTTACCGGTAGAATAGGCCTCAAAAATATAAGTGTTGGTGCCTATGTAAGCCCAAATACTGCAATAGCTACTCTAGTGCAAACCAATCCCATTAAAATGGACTTTTCCATACCTGAAAAATATGTTTCAAGAATTGCAACCACAAGAAAGATAAGTCTGAGTATCGAAGGCATTAATTTTACAAAAGAAGCAACGATAATTGCCATCGACCCAAAAATTGACGAGACGCTTAGAACGCTAAAAGTAAGGGCATCATTGGCCAACCCAAATGGTGCGATAATGCCTGGAATGTTTGCAAAAGTTAATGTGCCACTTGGCTCAAGCAAATCTATCATGGTGTCAACTGAGGCAATAATACCTTTTGTTGGTGGAAAGAAAATATACGTTATGAAAAAAGGCAAAGCAATTGAAACTACGATTACCACAGGATTAAGGACAGGAACCAAAGTCGAAGTCCTTCAAGGATTATCTATAGGTGATACTGTCATTGTATCAGGAATAATG
Organism: Saprospiraceae bacterium; assembly: GCA_043755305.1. Classification (GTDB taxonomy): domain Bacteria; phylum Bacteroidota; class Bacteroidia; order Chitinophagales; family Saprospiraceae; genus JADKBO01. The sequence continues at coordinate 420 of JAYUTD010000576.1, read as the reverse complement.
AATCTCAAAAATGAACAAAGTGTAAAAATGAAAAATTTAAAATAGTACCGATAATCCAAATCATTTGTGCAATTGTCGATTTACACGATAAATAAAAAATTCAATCAACCAAAATGTCACTATCAACTTTATCCATAAAACGTCCGGTATTTGCCATAGTGATGAATTTGATCATCATCCTGTTTGGCGTGATAAGCTACCAATCGCTTGGCGTAAGGGAATTTCCATCTATTGATCCTCCAATCGTTACTGTAAGGACAAATTATCCGGGTGCAAATGCAGACATTATTGAATCACAAATTACTGTACCGCTTGAAAAAGCCTTAAATGGTATAGAGGGCATACGCACCATAAGCTCCGCCTCTAATCAAGGTTCTTCTAATATCACCATTGAATTTGAACTCAATGCCAACCTTGAAA
>JAYUTD010000575.1:0-2751 GCA_043755305.1 Saprospiraceae bacterium | reverse complement strand
TACTGTAGAGAGCAACTTAGTAGGATTTTGAGAAAGCTCGAGTGCAAGTCTTGCATTCGCACTGCCTTTTTTTATAGCATTCTCAAGTTTAAATTTTCTTGCAGAGACCAATGACATTTCTGCCATAGAAAACAGACCATTTATTACGATTAATATAAGTATAACTAGAATTTCCATTTCATTTATTAATTGTTTCTTACATCCCTGGTTTTTCTAAATTTAAAACCAGGGCTTTGCATAGCACTCATACTATCAAGCACTTCTTTTTGTATTTCGCTATTGATCTTAGGCATTGCATGTAGATTCTCAATAATTGAAGCCAATTGCTTTGAATCCAAATGGTAGATTTTGCATATTTCTGTATGGTAAACAGCCTTAAGACTATCTTTGTTGATAGATGGATTAATTTCTGAAGCTGCACCTGCTATATATAAGTCTATCAATAATGACTTCAAGACTTTTTTGTCGATGGCCAAGTCATATTTTTGTTCTTTTTCCCTGCAATTGCAAATTGAAAGCATTAAGATAATGAAACAAGATTTTTTCATTTCATTTTTGGGTATAAAAAATCAATCAATTTCAATTTTGACATATCAAGATTTTCCCACAAATCAGTATCCACATCAATGGCCATTACTCCCATTGTCGGCACATTATCAATGTTTGCATCACAGATAACATTGGCAAAATAAGTAAGTCCGGGGTTATGGCAGACCAGCATTATACTTTTATTTTTATCCTCCATTCGTATACAAATATTAATAATATCATCAATATCGGCTTGGTAGAGTTTTGGATCGATTTGGTGGTTTTTACTATTGAATGCTTTGATAAAAAAATCAGCTGTAGATTTTGCTCTTACTGCCGGACTGCTTACAATTAAATCAGTTTTATAGCCTTTAGTTACTAATTTTTGAGCCATTTTCGGGCCGTCTGACAGGCCTCTTTCATTCAATGGACGATCCATATCCGACAATTTTGCATCCCCCCAATCCGACTTGGCGTGTCTTACTAAATATAATCGTTTCATAGAAAATGAAATTTACTCAACAAACTTTGAATAACAAATATAGGTACTTTTTTGAAATTATGGCTTTTTTAGGACACTTAGCGCGAGTTACCGAATATTCCTAGTAAAAAAAAATTATCTTTATCCAAGAATAAAATGTTGTTGAATAAAGAATCATTCAAATATTTGTTTGACCTATATTACAATCCGCTTTGTAATTATGTGGCTCATACTTTTAAAGCCGATTCTGAGGCTGAGGATATTGTCATGGATGTTTTTACCCACATTTGGTCTTTGAATAGCAAATTTGAAGACATCAACAACCCTAAATCGTATCTCTTTAAAAGTGTCCACAATAAGGCATTGGAGAAAATCAGGTCGCAAAAGGTCCGGATTTTACCTTTCGAATCCGAAAAATATGTCGTTGCCGATTACAAAGAAGAAAATAATGACCATTTTTTACTAAAAGAGAAAATATATCAGTCTATACGACAATTGCCTAAGCAATGTCAGCTTATATTTGTAAAAGCAAAAATTGATGGCCAAAGTTATAAAGAAATTGCCCTGGATATGGGCTTATCTATAAAAACAATTGAAAATCAAATGTCTAAGGCATTGAAAATAATAAAAGAAAGTGTTAAGAAATAGTATTTTTGTGCAAATCGTTTTAAACATAAGGATTAGTATAGTATGAATATATTCAATAAATTAATAAGCTTGGTACGATTTAATAACAACAAAGCGGATTACCATAATTTAAATAAATGGAAGTCCGAGGCAGAAGGGTCATTAGCCAACCTTAAGCATGGTCATTTTAGCATAGAAAAAGCTGTTGACAGAATGCAGGATTACAAACAATTCGATAAAGCTAAAGCTTATAAAGCCATCACAGGCGAAGATTTATATATCGGCAGGATAGTATCCATCCGCAGAGTTGCTATAGCCTCTGTAGCAGCCATTGCGCTTTTGGTGGGTGGGTTTTTTATTTTTAAGGCTAACACAGATTTTCAATCACAAGTTATAGCATCCAACACTTTAAAAGAGGTCACATTAAAAGACAATAGCGTGGTGATACTAGACATGGCAAGTACACTTACAACAAAAGGTGATCGAAAAGTAGCATTAAGCGGCCGGGCATTCTTTCATGTACAATCCACTCCAGAAAAGGCCAATTTTGTAATTGAACTATACAAAGGAAAAGTGACAGTACTTGGTACCAAATTTTCAATTAACACCAACGCATCAACAAATGACATATCGGTAGAAGAAGGTAAAGTAAGGTATGAATATGAAGACAAAAACATCATTCTCACTGCTGGCCAAAGCGTTGCCTTGATAAACAATAAACTTGCTGCAAGCAACAATTCCGCCAATGTTTTTAGTTGGAAATCTCAAATCCTCGAATTTATTGACGCACCGGTTGAACAAGCCATAAGCGATATCAGTAAGCATTATAACGTAACGATAGAAATTGAAAAATCAGTAAGGATGCAAAAGACTTGCCTGCTTACCACAAAAATCAAAAACGAAAGTGCGGATCAGTTTATGAAAGAATTGAAATCTTTATTTGGTATCAACTATTACAAAAAAGGAAGTGGTTTCGTTATTACCTCTATAAGGTGTTAAAAAATTTGTGCCTTAATGTGAATTTATGACCAATAAAATAATTCATTCATTCGTTTTCATTATTGTAACCACAGCAATTTTTGCCCAAACTCCAATCATCATTTATCCGGGAGAAA
>JAYUTD010000574.1:0-6873 GCA_043755305.1 Saprospiraceae bacterium | reverse complement strand
GCATTACAGCATGGCCATTGTTGTGCAAAGCATCTATTTTTTTGATACCCAGGGGTTTTACTATGTCAAAAAACCTGAAGAGTACAAATGCCAGCAGTAAGTTAAGCATAGTCAAAGGAACGAAAAGCAGGGTAACCCAGTAGCCACAAGCCTCATCGATTACTACCCTTGAAGGATCACTGCCCCACTCTTCCCGCAATGCATTGCATGCCGCAACGCCTGCAAAATAAGAAAGGACAATTAAGCATAAATTTACTACATTGAATAATCTAAAATCAGCTAACAACCATACCAGGCCAAAGGAGAGGATCATTGCAGCCAATGTCCCAAAAGTTCCCGGCGCTTTAGGCAGGTAACCTGCTCCAAAGAAGGTAGCTATCCATTTATATGCAGACTGACTATTGATCTTTTTTCCTTTTTAATAATTCTATTAAACTTACTCTTTTCAATTGCTGTAATGACGGTTTCAATATTTGACTATTTAATTAAAAAAGAGCTTACAGTGTTTATACTGCAAGCTCTTTTTGAGGTATAGATTATTTTTACTTTTTGTCATCGTAATCCAATCCAAGATTGGTGATCAACTCTTCTCCAACTATGAACCTCAAGGTATTTTCCAATTTGTTCAATTGCTTGAAAATATCATGGATGGGATGAAGGCCTTTTGGTGCCTGAGGAGATTTGAGGTAAAACGACAACCATTCCTGAATGCCATACATACCTGCTCTTTTGGCAAGATCGAGAAACAATGCTAAGTCAAGGACAATCGGTGCAGCAAGTATACTGTCTCTGCACAGGAAATTGATTTTTATCTGCATTGGATAATCCAGCCAGCCTCTGATGTCTATGTTGTCCCAGGATTCTTTATTGTCTCCTCTTGGCGGATAGTAATTGATCCTAACTTTGTGGTACATATCTTTGTACAACTCAGGTTGCAATTCAGGTTCAAAGATTTCTTCCAGTACACTTAACTTGGATACTTCTTTTGTCTTAAAGTTATCCGGATCATCCAGCACGGCACCATCGCGGTTGCCCAGGATATTGGTAGAAAACCAACCGTCTAAACCTAGCGCCCTTGCTTTCAGGCCCGGGGCAATTACTGTCTTCAATAGGGTCTGACCGGTTTTGAAATCCTTACCGGCGATTGGTGTTTGTGTTTTGTTGGCCAATTCGACCAAAGCTGGAATGTCACAGGAAAGATTTGGCGCACCATTGGCATAAGGTATGCCCATTTTTATGGCAGCGTATGCATAAATCATCGAAGATGGCACATCTTTGTGGTTTTCCTTCATTGCTTTTTCGAGCGAAGCGACAGTCTGATGTATGGCAGATTCTTCAATATAGATTTCAGTGGATCCACACCACACCATGACCAATCGATCACACTTGTTTTCTTTTTTGAAAGTTTCGATGTCTTTCATTAGTGCCTTGGCAAGGTCCATTTTGGTCTTGCCTTTCTTTATGTACTTGCCGTCTAATCTTTTTACATATTGGGAATCAAAAACAGCTTTCATCGGTTTGATTTTAGAAAGTTGTGGCTTGATTTTGTCCAACAGATTTTTTTCGAGTACACCTGCATGCACTGCTGCTTCGTAGACATTGTCTTCATAGATATCCCAGCCTCCGAAGACAACGTCTTTCAATGGATGAATGGGCACCAGTTCCTTGATGAGGGGCATTTGTTTTTTAGTCCTCTTGCCTACACGGATTCTACCTATTTGGGTAAGTGATCCAGTAGCTGCAGAAAGGCCTTTGTTGATTGCCACTACTCCAGCTATAGTGGTAGTAGCTACAGCTCCCATACCTGGAAGCAATATGCCTAATTTTCCTTTAGGCATTTCTAAGGTTGATTTTGTTTCTTTTGACATCAATTAATACTTTTATAACCAGTTATTCTTTTTATACCAATCACATGTTTTGCGGACGCCTTCTTCTAAAAATGTCTGGGGCCGATAGCCCGTATCATTGATCAAAGTCTGTACATCGCATTGCCAATTATGGGCTTTTATTTCATTTAATTTATCCAGATTCAAAGGAGGAATCTTACCTGTGATTTTTCCAGACAATTCTGAGATATAAGCCACAAGAGTTAACAAAGGCAAAGGTAAGCCAAATTTAACAGTTTTTTTACACAAACTTGTTTGAATGAATTTATTTAAATCCAGCGAATTATATACATTTCCATCACTGACAAAGTAGCTTTTATTTACTTCTTTGGATTTACAAACGGCCAAAATAAATTGCACTAAATCGTCGATGTAAACAAAGGATAATTTTTGTTTTCCATCCCCGCTAAAAAGCGAAAATCCGGCATTTACCATTTTAAATACTGTATAAAGGTCTTTTTCTCTGGGCCCATATACCGCTGTTGGCCTTAAAATGATGTACGGCAGTCCCTGGATTGATTTCAACTTATTTTCGGCATTCAGTTTACTTACACCGTACATGGTCACAGGCTGAGGCGCATGATGGTCAGCGATTACTTCTGCATTTTTGGTATCTGCAGGGCCATAGGATGCCAGGCTTGAAATATATACATATTTTTTAAGATTGGGTACTGACTCCACCGCTGCGATAGCTAGGTTGCCTGCATATCCTGCATTTACCAGGTTCAATTCCTCCTGGGTTTTGGCTTTGGTGAGGCCTGCGTTGTTGATAATGTAATCGGGCTTTATATTGCCGAGGATTTCTTTCATTTGCGCAATGGAAGCAAGGTCCAATTCTACATATTTGACAGGCAGATGCTTGATTTGGGATAAATCGCTGTTTTTTCTTACAGATACATAGACCTCAAAGTTCTGCTTCACCGCCATTTCTACCAGAAATCCACCAATAAAACCTGTAGCTCCAGTAATCAACAACTTTTCCAATTATAATGCTTTTGTGTAGATTCTGTAGGTTTTGTATTTTTTCCCGTTGAGGTTTTCTGCTCCTTTTACCATCATTTCATTGCTTTCGAGAATCCAGGATGCTTCTCCACCAGTTTTACCATAGCTTTTGGCATTAGAAATGAGTTTGGCATACAATATAGCTTCAATGCCTATTTTTCTATAGTCTTCCACCACGCCTAATAGGATAACCCTTACTTTTTTAGTCTTCTTTTTGCCAAAAAGTAATTTGAATATACCAAATGGGATAATCCTACCTCTTTTGACGTCTTTCATTATTTCATTGACATCCGGCAGAGCAACAGCAAAGCCCACCATTTTGCCTTTGTCTTCGCAGACAAATGCAAATCTTTCGTCCAGTATTAGTTTTAATCCTTCCGCTAGGAAATCAAATTCTTCATTGGTAGGCGGGACAAAGCCCCAGTTTTTTTCCCAGGCCGAGCGGTAGATATCTCTTACGTTTTCAACTTCTTTTTGAAAATTTTTCTTTAGGTCAAAATTTCTGAAGGTAATGCCCTTGTTTTTTAGCCTTTCTGTGAGTCTTTCTGCGAGTTCAAGGCTCCGCTGGCTGACCTCATCTGTTGGCAGCCAATAGGCAAACAAGTCCATGTCCTTTTTAAAGCCATAATTTTCAACCAAAGTCTGGTAGTAAGGATAATTATAGGTCATCTGCACTACAGGAGGCGAGTCAAAACCTTCTACGAGCAGTCCGGCAGTGTCATTGGTTGAAAAGTTGGTAGGGCCATATACGGCGGTCACACCTTTGCTTTTTGCAAATGCCATGGCTTCGTCCAGCAAAGCATTGGCAACGGTCTGATCATTGATCGTATCAAAGAAGCCAAAGAAGGCTACTTTGCAATCGTGAAAAGTATTGTAGTTGTTGTTTAAAATAGTAGCTATTCGGCCTACTATTTTGCCGTCTTTCAATGCCAGAAATAAGTGCGCTTCTGAATGTTTAAAAAAAGGATTTTTCTTTTCACTCAGGTGTTCCAACATGGCCATGTAAATCTCAGGCACATAGTAGGGGTCATTTTTATACAAATCATGAGGGAAGTCAATAAATTGTTTTTTTTCAGAACTGTTGGTTACCTTTTTAATTTGTATGGACATAATTTTACACTTCTACTTGACTTGTTTCAAAAACGCCTAATTTTCTAGCAACCTTGGAGATTTTATCTATGGATTCTTCAATTTGGGCAAAAGTATGTGTAGCCATCAAAGAATACCTTATCAATGAACTGGTACTTGCTACTGCCGGAGATACTACAGGATTTACAAATATACCTTGTTCTTGCAGTTCCTTTGTCAATTTGAAAGTCTTAAAATCATCCCTGATGTATATTGGTATTATTGGTGTTTCAGTATGTCCGGTATCAAAGCCGGCCTCTTTGATGAGCTTGAGTGCATGGTGGGTATTGTCCCAAAGTTTTGCAATTCTTTCCGGCTCACTCTTGATGAGCTTGACAGCAGCAATAACAGCAGCAGCATTGGCCGGTGCTATACTTGCACTGAATATAAGTGATCTTGCATTGTGTTTCAAAAAATTGATGGTATCCTCGTCAGCAGCTACAAAGCCTCCGATAGTAGCAAGTGATTTGGAAAAAGTGCCCATGATCATATCCACCTTGTCCGTAAGTCCAAAATGGGCCGAAGTGCCTGCACCCAATGGTCCAAGTACACCAAGTCCGTGCGCATCATCTACAAATACATTGGCGCTGTACTTCTCTGCTAACTTTACAATTTCCGGTAACTTAGCAATGTCACCTTCCATAGAAAAGACACCATCCACAGCTATTAATTTGATTTTATCCGGCTCGCACCTGGCCAGAACCCGCTCGAGGTCTTCCATATCATTGTGCTCATATTTCAATGTCTTCGCAAAAGAAAGCCTGGCACCATCAAGTATACAAGCGTGGTCTAAATTGTCTAAAATGACGTAATCGTGCCTTCCCGGAATAGAAGAAATGACGCCAAGATTAACCTGGAATCCAGTACTAAATACCAAAGCACTTTGCTTTCCTACGTATTCTGCAAGAATATTTTCGAGTTCTATATGCAGATCCAAAGTACCATTGAGGAATCTTGATCCTGCACAACCTGATCCGTATTTATCTATGGCCGCTTTGGCTGCTTCTTTAAGTTTTGGATGATTGGTAAGACCTAAATAGGAGTTGGAACCAAACATTAAAACATCTTTGCCATTGATTTTGACAACGGTGTCCTGCTCTGATTCAATCATTCTAAAATAGGGGTACAAACCCAGTTCCATGATTTTTTGTGGAACATCATACGCTTTCATTTTCTTTTGGAGCAAATTCATACTTATTATTTATTTGTTTCGATAAACTTAGCAAAGTTACTAATGAATTTTGAGAAATTTGACTTAAGGATTAATTTTTCAAATATTAATATTGATGTAGCCGCTACCAAGCCCCCAACCAATACATCAATAAAATAATGATGAAATGTATAAACAGCAGAAAACCAAATACCTATGATGTCTACAAAGATCAACCATTTAAACCAAACCGGCACACCGCTTTTTGAAAAATGCCATGTGACTACTGGGTAAGCTGCGTGTAATGAAGGTATTGCGGCAAACACATTAGAATTTTTTGTATATAAATTTTCAAAAAGAGGGTACCCTAGAATTTTGTCAAAATTAAGCAAACCTGCCGCATTGGCAGCAACGTCAAATTTTACATTGTTTCCATACTTTGAAAAGTACCACGGTGGTGCTGCGGGATAGCCATAGTAAATGATAAAACCCACCAAATTGGTAAATAAATAGGCACTCGTAAATTGCAACATTCTTTTTTTATCCGTAGCAAATAAATACAACGCCAATGCAAATGGTATAGGCACCCAGGTGAGGTAAAATAATGCTGAAATAATATCTAATGTGCTATTGGACGATTGATTAAAATATTCATTTGGGGTAAACAGTTGATTGCCCAGTTGGATACCAAACATAGATTTTTCATAAAGGTAGGGCTCTATAATATGCACATCATTCAGCATATAATTGGGATAGACCCTTAAACCATCATACAATATCCAGAACACGATAAAAAATAAAAAGGAAAGCACAAATTTTCTGGTGGTTTCGTGCAAAAGAAAACATGTGGTTATCAAAAGATAGAAATAAAGGTGATCTATCCTGAATTGAATCACAAAAGTGCACCACATAGCATAGAATAACGTGAAAAACACAATTATTTTAGTATGGGTATCCGTAAATTGGAACTGTTTCTTATTTATTAATTCTAAAATCACAAAAATTGACTATTATTTATCAGGGTCTAAAGTACTATCTTTTCATAACAAAGGGTATTTTCTTCGATAGATGTGCCATAAAATTCGATGAATTGTACATCAGGAAAAACACCAAATTCCTCTGCGTAAACATAAATGTTTTTAAGGTAGGCATAAACGCCATTGATACGTGTGATTACCTTTGATAATGTGCTTTTTATTTTATGGATGTAAAAAGTTTTGGGATAACATACGAATTCAAATTCAATAAGGTCCTGGTTGATTACTCTCGGTTTATAACCATAAGCAAGTTTATTCTGAATATAATTTAATTCACTTTCTTCCTGGTATTTATTGTATTTAATCCAATACACTTTCATTGGCTCATCAAGCATGATTTGCCCGGCATCATTGGTATTGATCTCATATACTACAGTGTTGATATTGGCATTGCGCTGAATATAAAAAAGCAGGCCATCTCTGCTAGGTACCGGATAATCCAGTGGAAGACTTGGAGGTTCATATGTTTTGTCTAAAAAGGCCTCGTGAAATGTCTCGTACATTTTCTTTTATTTAATTGTTATTTACCAAGAAGAGTTCTTGCAACCAGTAAACGATTAATTGCGGTAATATTGGCCAAAATTGCCAGTAAAAATATCGGAAAGGTAAAAAATGTTATGTTTTCAAACAGTGGAAATGGCAACCAAGCCACCTCATATTTAAATTCATG
>JAYUTD010000573.1:0-2758 GCA_043755305.1 Saprospiraceae bacterium | reverse complement strand
TCCGCTTCAATGGATATCGGTGATGGGCTTACATCACTACAATCGTATTGACGATGCAAAAAATGTAGCCAGATCATGGCTGAAATTGAATGAGCGTGTTTTTAAGTCAACCGGTAAAATGCTTGAAAAATATAATGTAATAGAATGTGATAAGATTGGAGGTGGTGGGGAATACCCGGTGCAAGATGGATTTGGCTGGACCAATGGGGTGTATATAGGATTAAAAGAATATCTGCTAAGACAAGAGCAGGGATGATGCATTAAAAATTGTCACCAATTATGACACAGCTCCATTGCTTGCCATTCTAAGGTACAGATTGACTGCATAAATCGCAGCCACCAAAAGTTCTGTCTCATCTACATTATTTTCTTCTTCTTCTAAACCTTCTTCTCTGGTGATGTAAAAGGAATAATTGAAAGACTTCCACTCCCATTGTGGCTTTATGCTCCAAAGCTTATTGGTTAAAAAATCTTTTAAAGAAAATTCCATGGTAAATGAATTGTTGCATTTCAATATAAAATGTTTGGTCATCAACTCATAATTTTTAAGTCGAATGATGATCTCGCCTTTCCAATTGTAGTCAATATCGCCAATATCAGATCCATTTTTGAAAATGTCAAATTTTGTTTGCCACATGTTGCTGGCCTTTATCAAATAGTTATTGTTTTCTAATGAAAAACTCGCATTGGAATTCCAGATGCTTTCATAATGCACAGTACAGATTTCAGCCTTGGAATCAAGTACAGCAATTTTAAATTTTTTATTTTTAGAAGTTACTTTATAATGCATTTTTGAAATAATATTGCTTAATAGGAATAAAGGTGACTTACATAAGATACTAGGAAGCCAATATTTCCACCATTTTTAAAGCATCAGTATTCAATGGTTTTGGCTTGCTTATGGCGTCTTCAAATGTAGTGTATGCCAATTGGTCATTGATCAAACCAAGTGCAAATCCACTTTTGCCAGCCAATAATGATTCAACAGCATTGTAACCCAATCTGCTTGCCAAAAGCCTGTCAAAACAGGATGGAGCGCCACCTCTTTGAAGATGACCTATAACTGCGACTTTTGTATCAAACTCAGGAGCTTGCTGTTTTACTTTTGCAGCCAAAGTCATAGCGTCTCCACTTTCATTTCCCTCTGCAACAATAATCAAATTAAATAATTTGCTTCTTCTTGCAGACATTCTCAAATTATTCAACATTAAATCAAAATCTGTAGATGTCTCTGGCAAAAATACATTGCCCGCTCCGCTTCCAATAGCTGTCCTCAATGCGATGTAACCGGAATGACGACCCATTACTTCTATAAAAAATAACCTGTTGTGGGATTCTGCTGTATCTCTGATTTTATCAACTGCTTCTATTGCAGTATTGGTAGCAGTGTCATAACCTATTGTATAATCTGTGCCGTAGATATCATTGTCTATGGTGCCGGGTAATCCGATCATCTTAGTACCAAATTCTTGTTCAAATTTCAATGCACCTGTATACGTGCCATCACCCCCTATTGCGACGCATGCATCTATGTCAAATGAAAGCAACGATTCGTAAGCCTTCTTCCGACCTTCAGCTTCCATAAATTCCAGGCTTCTTGCTGTCTTTAAAACAGTGCCACCTCTTTGTATAATATTGGCTACGTCTTTCTTTTCGAGTCTTGTAATGTTTCCTTCTATCATTCCTTGGTAACCACCAATGATGCCATATACATGAAGGTCGTAATATATGGCAGTACGAGTCACTGCCCTTATGGCTGCATTCATTCCAGGCGCATCACCGCCACTTGTAAATACAGCTATTCTCTTGATTTCTTTACCCATCTATTGTTTTCTTGATTTGTGATATAAGATTAAATTTTGTATTGGATTTTTAATGATTTGTTTTATTTCTAATTTATGGGATTTCATCTCTGCTTTTAAATCATCTTCAAAAATTGCAGCTATAGAACCTACAAAGTAAATGTCAAAATTACTAAAATTGGGGTACTTTTTCACCCTTATTTCAATAAACTCCCTAAATACTTTACTTAATATGCTATTTTTCAATGGTTTGTTGCATTCTAATAAAAATGGTGCAAACGATGCCAAATATGCAGAAGCCCTGGATCCGCCATAAATTTCCGACAGTACACTGGCTCTGGTTATTGGGTAATTTTTTTCAAAAGCCTGATGGTCCATGTCTTCCATATCTCCATAAAAATATGCTTTTACTATTTCTTTTCCTATATGGAAACCGCTTCCTTCATCGCTCATGAGATAGCCCAGGGAAGGGATTTGTTGTATAATTTGACTTCCATCATAAAGGCAGGAATTGCTGCCAGTGCCAAGGATACAAATTATGCCTTTTTCATTGCCCGCACTTGCTCTGGATGCTGCCAAAATATCGCTTTCAATGCTTAAGGAAGTGCTTTTAAGTAGGTAGGGATTGAAGAAAGCTTGTATCGATGCATTTGCTTTGTGGGTATTGGCGCCTGCACCATAAAAAAAAACAGCATTGGTAGATTGTAGTTTTTCAATAATATGGGTTGGGAGAAGTTGATCCAGGCCAGCACCTGTAGCAGGGTTGATACCCAAAAATGAATGTTGCTCTACCTGGTCTTGCGATACAAATGCCCAGTCAGATTTAGTGCTGCCACTCTCTATGATTAGAAAATTTTTCAATTTCTAAATTGAGCTAAAAATTGGTTGACATTCTTTTCTATTCTTGCTTCTACGTCCGGATCATTGGCTTTCACAAATTTCAGGCCGGTTATCAG
>JAYUTD010000572.1:0-2758 GCA_043755305.1 Saprospiraceae bacterium | reverse complement strand
ACTACAAGTCAAATAATAGTCATTATCTATCTTTCGCAAGTATATCTGTGGTCTTTTGAAGTAATTTTATAATTATATACCACGCTACTGCTATAATAACAGCATATGTCCAAAAGTTACTTGCCTCGTATGTCTCTAAAAAGAGTTTTGGAGCATTTTTAAAAATGAAAAATACCAAAACCAGATTGAGTATGCCTGCCTTCTCTTGTCTTACAACTTTTATGAAGGAGAAGCTTAAACTTGGTTTAGTCCATTTACCAAAATCCGGTATAAATGCTGGTGTCTCAGAAGCCCAGACTTCGTATAGTACTCCGAATTTATCTCGAATATATTCCTCTTCTGCCATCATTATGCGCTCGTAATAGACCCAATAGATAAATACAAAAGCGATAATAAACCAGGTATTTGCTGAAAGAAGGCCAATGCCCAGCCACATCAGAAAATTTCCCAAATACAATGGGTGTCTAACCATTGCATACATTCCTGATCGATTTAATTTTTCTGCAATTTGACCTTCTGTTGTATTTCTGCCTGATGTGTTATCGTCTGAATAACCAATGCATACTACTCTAACCAATAAACCAAGTATACTTATAAATAAACAAAAAAATTCCCATTTTTCGGACCATGACTGGAGTAAATAATCCGATTTGACAACTCGATCAATATAAACAGCCAATCCCATTAATAAAATAATCACAGGTAAATAGCTTCTGTGTTTAAACAGAAAGTTACCTTGCCGGACCATTTCTTCTCTAAGTGGCATGTTTATTTCATTCAATTTGATCAAAAGTAATTAAAATCTCCTAATATTTGGTGTACATATAAAATCAATTTGTCCATTTTTGTCAGATTGACTAAATTTGCGTTTCTTAACCCTTAAAATTCTTTGTGGAGCAGCAAAAAGTAAAGAAAATAGCATTGGTAGCCAATACCACATGGAATATTTATAATTTTAGGCAAAACATCATACAAAAGTTTGTTGATTTGGGTTATCAAGTCTGTGTGCTTGCCCCTATTGATGAGTACATTGAGTATAAAGAAAAATACCCTCAGATTACACATTTAAATCTCAGGACACTGGACAGAGACAGCACCAACCCAATTAAAGATTTGTTACTTATCATCGAGTTGCGAAGGAAGTACCTAAAAATAAAACCTGATTTAATCATTCATTATACGCACAAGCCCAATATTTTTGGAGCTATTGCTTCAAAACTCGCTGGATGTAAGTCAGTGTCTGTCATTACAGGCCTTGGGTATTCATTTATAAACAAAGGCTTTATAAATGTAATTACAGAAAAATTATATAAGTTAACCTCCAGATTTAACGAACTCTTTATTTTTGAAAATAGGGATGACCGCAAACTATTTGTAGATAAAGGATTGGTTAAGGAGTCAAAATCTATTGCTGTTAAAGGATGTGGTGTCAATCTTAATTACTATAAATCTAAGATTGAGTACAATGATAAAACCTCAACCACTACTTTTACATTTATTGGAAGATTACTTAAAGATAAGGGCATTGAAGAATTTGCTGCGTGTGCAAAGTACTTTAAAAGTATAAATGCCCCAACCAAATTTGTGGTATTGGGTGATTTTGATCAAGAAAACCCCTCGACCATAGACAGAGATGAATTGCTTACATGGATTAGTGATGAAATAATAGATTATAAAGGTTTTGTAGATGACGTGCGGCCCTATATTGAAGAATCGTCCTGCATAGTACTTCCTTCCTACAGAGAAGGGATGCCTCGCATTATATTGGAAGCTATGGCAATGGGCAAGCCGGTAATTACCACTGATACAGCCGGATGCAGAGAAACAGTAGTCGATGGTGTTAACGGCTATTTAGTCAAGATAAAAAATAGTGAGTCATTGTCAAACGCCCTACAACAATTTGTAAGCTTGGATCACGAAGCTCGAAAACAAATGGGTATTGAAGGAAAAAAACTTGTTGATACAGAATTCAGTGATGTCATAATTGCAGATAGAATATACCAAATTGTGAAACATTTACTATAAATTTTCCTTCAATTTTTACTTTACTATTTTGCCCTCAACAAAAAGATGCCAACCTGAAATTTTGAGCCCCGCCAAATGACTTCTTTAGAAAATTTTGTTACTGCAAAATGCTCCTTCAGTCCTTCCAAAAAATCAATGGCAAATGCCCTGCCTGGTTCAGAAAGAATAGCTAAACTGTGGTAGTGCATCATAGATTTTATAGCCTGGGGTAAGCCTTCAAAAAACCTTTTTTCATAAGCTATGTCTGAAGCCAGAATTATGTCGTATTTTTGATGTCCAGGCGCTATGGATCTCCAATCTAATTTTTGAAAAGATATGTTTTCCAATTCATTGAGCTTTGCATTTCGTTGCGCAAAGAGGATGGCGTCGTCTAAGTAATCAGACATGGTTAATTCTTTCGCGAAGCCTGCAGCCACAATAGATGGTAGGCCCAAGCCGCATCCAATTTCAATCACTTTTTTATGCTCAATTAAACCACTATTTTCCACTATATATTCTGACAAAGCAATAGCGGCCGGCCATAAATCGGTCCAATAAGGTATCCTTTCATCCAGCAAGTCTTCATTGTCTGGATTGCTTGCGATCAAGGCATCTATGACCTCGTCCACATTGGTAATCTGCAGCAGGTCAATATTGCGGTCTTTGATAGTAAGGTGAATCGTTTCTTCTTTGTACATTTATTCTTTTTTATTGAGTAGCTCCATGATAAGGTGCTGCTCAAATCCTTTTTGCA
>JAYUTD010000571.1:0-18312 GCA_043755305.1 Saprospiraceae bacterium | reverse complement strand
AATAATATTTGGGAATGTAGTCGAAAACTAATTTACATGAATGGCTTTATAAATAATCACTATACAACAATTGAAATATAAAGTGTATTTACAATATATTTTTTATATATTCATTAAAAATCCTAAATTTGATAATCTAAAAATTAAACCAAATTATAAACTCAACAATTAAATTATGAGCAATGTAGAAACGCCTTTTGTTAACGATGGTGTAAATAAAAATAGATTATTTATAGGCAGTTGTTTTGCACTTATTACAACTGCCATGGCTTTTGGTATAAGGGCAGGCATAATGAATGACCTTACCAACACACTTAGCTTAAGTGACACAGAAAAGGGTTGGATCAATCAAATGGCTTTTTTAGGTTTTCCAATTGCAACACTTATAGGTGGGCCACTTTATAACAGTCTTGGTCCAAAAAAATTAGGATTAATAGCATTTATTGCCCACATTTTAGGCATAACCTTTACAATACTGGCAGGAAGTTTCTGGCCATTGATGGTATCAACATTCTTTATAGGATTTGCCAATGGCATGGTAGAAGCTGCGTTCAATCCACTAATTGCCAATATGTATGATAAAGAAAAAACAACAATGCTTAATAAATTCCATGTATGGTTTCCTGGCGGCATAGTGATTGGTTCACTTATAGCATTTTTCTTTACTAAGATGGAAATGAGTTGGCAAGCTAAAATTGCAGTAATGTATATACCTACTTTAATCTATGGGTATTTATTTTTTAATCAAAAATTTCCAGAATCCAATGGAACCATATCCACATCGAATAAAGAAAATATAAATGCAATATTCACTTCACCATTGTTTTGGTTTATGCTTGTATGTATGATGATGACAGCTACCACAGAATTAGGTACTCAGCAGTGGGTTGAAAGGATACTGGGAAAAGCCGGAGCAGAACCATTATTGGTATTGGCTTTAGTGACCGGACTGATGGCAGTGGGAAGATACTTTGCGGGACCTGTCATACATAGATTAAATATAACTGGCGTGCTGCTTATCTCTGCAATAATATCATTGGTAGCTATCTATATGATGAGTGTGGCAACAGGAGGCATGGTATATGTTGCGGCAGTATTATTTGCAATTGGTGTTTGTTATTTTTGGCCAAATATGATTTCATTTATTGCAGTATATCTTCCAAAGACAGGGGCATTGGGTATGTCATTAATTGGTGGAGCGGGTATGTTTGGTGCATCAATATTCCAGCCAATCATTGGCAAATGGCTTGACTCAGAGAGGGCTACAGCAATGGCTTCAGGTTTGACAGGTGATGCAGCTGAACTTGCTGCAGGTCAAGCCACACTTGACAATATTGCTTGGTTTCCAGCAATATTAGTCTTAGCTTTTGGCACATTATACATTATGAGAAATAAAATTCTCAATACCAATGTATCTCACTAAATTCAACGCATAGCAATATTAAATTTAAAACAAAAATCAAAATAGTATGGATTTTAGAATGGAAAAAAGGAGTTGGGCTATGCTGGCCTTCATGCTGGCTACTTATATGTATTTTGTGCTTGCAGGATCTGGCACCGACCTATCCGTTTCAGGTTATCTTCAGGTATTTTTGTATGCCCTGATAACACTTGTAGTTATAGTCGCTTTGGCGTGTATTCCAGTAATTGTCTACTGTTACTTCGTTAAAAAAATTCCTGATATTGACTACTCCGTCACTTTGGCTTTTGCAGTAACAATTCTAGGTATTATTTCAGAATTATTTTAAAATCTAAAAACAAAAAGATGAGTGATAATAGAAGATATTATGGTGGTACGGGCGATCCATATAGCAGAGAAGGCCAAGGGACAGGCACTGGTAGATTTAAGCTTTTTTTGATCATCGGTCTTGCGATGGCTGCTTTTCAAGCATTCAAGTACTATGCCAATACGCAGACAAATCTAATCACTGGTGAAGTGCAAAGAATACAATGGACTCCAGAAGAAGAGGCACAACTAGGCTTACAATCGGCACCGCAAATGGCACAGCAGTATGGAGGGCTGTACCCTGACCAAAGAGCACAAGATTTGGTTGACAAAATTGGACAAAAGTTAGTCACGGGCACAATAGCCAGCAAGGCACCATACACATTTGATTTTCACCTGCTCGCTGATCAGGAAGTAGTCAATGCTTTTGCATTGCCGGGTGGCCAATGTTTCATTACTTATGCTTTGTTTAATAAGTTAAAAAATGAAGATCAATTTGCAGGTGTCATGGGTCATGAAATCGGACATGTCATACATAGGCATGGCGCACAAAGGATGGCTTCTCAAAATTTTATTCAAGGCCTTATACAGAGTGTTATGATTGGTTCAGGCGGAAGTGGATCGGCAGCGCAAATCGCTAATATGGTTGGGCAAATGTCCAGTCTGAAGTATGGAAGAGACCAAGAACTGCAAGCCGATGAATTTGGTGTCCAAATTATGATAGAGTCCGAATACAATGCTGAAAACCTATTGGGTGTCATGGATATTCTGGAATCATCTTCCGGAGGTCAAAGAGTACCGGAATTTCAAAGTACCCATCCAAGTCCGGAAAATAGAAGAGAAAAAATAAAAGAAGCGATAGAAAAGTATAAACGCAGGTAATCTACCATACAAAGCACATTCAATGCTTTAAATAAAAAACAACACATCTTATGTGGATAAAATTATTATTAATTATAGTAACATTCATTGTTATTGCTTCTTGCAGTAAAAATGTCTTGCTATATAAATCAAGAACTAATCTTTTCCCGGATCAGGTGCAAAATATTACCATTATGTCACAAAATTCTAGTTATGGACCATGTGAACCAACAATATGTATCTCGCCTGCCAACAAAGATATTGTTATAGCTGGATCAGTATTAGACAACGTACATTTTTCGCAAGATGGTGGAATCAGCTGGACTAATCAGCAATTAAAATCAAGCCACGGTGTTTATGGTGATCCTGTAACAATTATTGATAACAAAAATAAGATATTTTATGCCCATTTATCCAATCCTCAAAAAAAAGAAGGCGACTGGCTTGATAAAATAGTAGTGCAAACCTCTGATGATGGTAAAAAATTTACTGATGGATCATCCCCTAGTGGTAATAGACTCAAAGACCATGATAAACATTGGCTATGTGTAAATCCAATTGATAACTCAATACTTATGACCTGGACTGAATTTGACAAGTATGGAAGTAAGCAAAACAAAGATAAGTCAAGAATTTTATTTTCAACCTCTTCAGACCAAGGTAATACCTGGAGTGATGCACTTGCTATATCAGAGTACGAAGGCGATTGTATTGATGATGACATGACCACTGAAGGAGCAGTACCTGCTGTAGGAAAAGATGGTACTTACTTTGTGGTGTGGTCTTTCAATGAAAAAATATATCTTAATTATTCAAAAGACAAAGGCAAGATCTGGCAAAAAAATGATCAAGTTATAGCAAGTCAACCAGGCGGTTGGTCCTTTGATATCCCAGGTATAAGCCGATGCAATGGCATGCCGGTAATAAAGATCGATCACAGCAAGGGCATAAACAATGGTGACATGTATGTCTCATGGGCAGACCAAAGAAATGGCACATCCGATACAGATATATGGATGATAAAATCTACCGATCAAGGCCACAAATGGTCAATACCAAAGAGGGTCAATGATGACAACAAAGGCAAACAACAATTTTTCTCGTGGATGGATCTGGATCAAAGCAATGGCAATTTGTATTGGGTATTCTACGACAGAAGAGCCTACAATGACGAAAATACAGATGTCTATATTGCATACTCCCAGGATGGCGGTAAAATAATTTCCAATCAAAAAATTAGTACGTCTCCTTTCAAACCTGATAAAGAAGTATTTTTTGGAGACTACAATGACATTAGTGCAGTCAATGGGAGAGTTCGGCCTATATGGACAAGATTGGAAAATAGAAAGTTGAGCATCATGACAGCTTTACTTGATGCGAAATAGAATTATCTCTTCTGTAACCTAAAATTAATTGGCAAATTGTATCTCACTCTGACAGGATTACCTTTGACTAATCCTGGTATCCATTTGGGCATTTTATTGACTACCTTTAAGGCTTCTTCATCACAGCCGTTGCCCAATCCTTTATAAATTTCTATATTTGAAATTGTGCCATCTGCATTTACAATGAATTTTACGATTACTTTACCTTCAATCAATGCATTTCTAGCAGCCAAAGGATATATGATATTCTGTTGTAAAAACATTCCCAATGCAACATCTCCGCCAGGAAATTTAGGCATTATATCAGGCCTCATAATTATTTCTTTGCCGTTGCCTGCCTCCCCGGGATTAGCGGTCTCCACGCTGCCTGTACCATCTGCTTTCCCGCTTGAAACTTCATCTCCTTTAGCGGCTGAAAGGTCAGGTTTGGCTGGCTTGTCTTCTTCAAATGTTTTTGGTTTTTCTATTATCGGTATTTCATCTTTGACAACCTTGAATTCATCTGAATTTTTTACTGGTTCCTCAATGATTTCAGGTAGCATTGTTGATTTCTTTGGCGCAGGTATTTCTATTTTAGGCAACTCAGTAGAAACTTCATATATTGCCTCATTGGGTAAATCAATTAGCGTTACATACGTGGAGTCATTAAAGCGTATATTGCAAGTATATAACCCTAAAAGCAGAACCAAAAATAGGATAGAAAACAGCATGCCCTTCGACATGTTTCCTGGATACTGTTGTCTTAGAGAATATGCCCCATAGGCCTTGTTCCTAATGGAAAAAACTATATCATCTATATCTTTTGGCTGTTTCGAGCCGATCATAATTCTGATTATTTATTATAAATGACTATGCCAAAAATGACGGCAAACAATGCTTTATTAATTTAGATCCTAACAAGATATTAGGGTTAAATATTGTTTTTTTCTATCAATCTGAATCCATTGCCATGTATATTAGCGATTTCTAGAGTCTCGTCTTTGCTTAGGTATTTCCTTAATTTTGTAACAAAGACATCCATGCTCCTAGCAGTAAAATAATTGTCCTCACCCCAGATTTTTTTCAAAGCCTCGGACCGCTCTAACACATCATTTTTTGTCATACAAAACATCTTTAACAGATGTGCTTCTTTAGGAGATAATTTCTCCTCATATTCGCCGTTTTTATAGGACAATGTTCTTAATGGATAATTAAACTGATATTGGCCAATAGTGAATTCCTTGGGATCTGCTTTAGGATCTGCAGGTTTAAAAGAACGCTTAAGAATGGCTTGAACCCTATAAAGAAGTTCTTCAGAATTGAATGGCTTGGTAATATAATCGTCGGCTCCAATTTTAAAACCTTCAAGAATATCTTCTTTCAAGCCTTTGGCAGTGAGGAAAATAATTGGTACCAGACTTCCTGTTTCTCTGATTTCCTTGGCCAATGTAAATCCATCTTTTTTAGGCATCATGACATCAAATATACACAGATCAAAGGAATTTTTATTGAATTCGTGCAATCCCATTTCACCATCGGTGGCAAGGTTTACTTCAAAGTCATGCATCTCAAGATAGGATCTCAATACGTCTCCAAAGTTTCTGTCGTCTTCTACTAGTAAGATTTTACTATTCATAAGGTTTTCGTTAGATTTATTAAATGTTAAACGTATTTGTTCTGCTTTTAGTTATGTTTGGCCCAATAATTTTCAATAAATGACTATTATATGAACTATCTTTTTTATTCGTTTTCTCATTACTCCTTTTTATTTAAAGGCTTATTTGGCAAAAATAAGGTAAATGTTGTACCTTTTCCCAATTCTGACTGAACTAATATTCTACCTCCATGTGCATCTACTATGGCTTTTACATAACTTAATCCAAGTCCAAAGCCTTTTACATTGTGTAGATTGCCAGTATGTACCCGATAAAATTTTTCATAGATATGTTTAATGGATTCTTTAGATATACCTATGCCATTATCTCTAATTGAAATTCTAATGCCTTCTTTATCATCAAATGTTTCTACGACAATATGTGGGGTAACTTCAGTATATTTTTCAGCGTTGTCAAGCAGATTAGCAATGATATTGGAAATGTGGTTTTGGTCAGCTTCTATTATTGTTTGAGTGGCATTCAATTTCAATTCAATGGTACCTGATCTTTCTGCTATCTTGAGCTCAGCGTTGCTAACAGCCTTTGAAAGTAAGTCATTTATATCCACCGGGACTGGTTTGATTTGCATGGTATCTATCTGAGCCATCTGCAATACTTTCTCAACCTGGTTTAACATTCGCGTATTTTCTTCCTTTATAATTCTAAGGAATTTTTTTGTCTTACCTTCATTTCCCATAACCATCGAACTACCTAATGAATCTGTAGCTAAAGAAATAGTAGCTATTGGCGTCTTGAACTCATGCGTCATGTTGTTTATAAAATCATTTTTTATTTCAGAGATTTTCTTCTGTTGAAGAATAACTGAAATTGTATAAATGAAACAAAACAATATTAAGCCGGTAAACAAAATTGACAATGCAAGTTCAGGCCATATATCTTTCCACACATAACCCGTCTTTTTGGGAAAGTAAAGATAAAGATAACCAGGTTCATCTCTATCATGTAAGTCAAAAAGAGGAATTTTATACTCAGTTTCTTTAAGTCCAGGGCTAGTTTGTACATTTGACATTTGATTGCCATTGCCTATTTCTGCTACATAATTGCCATTAAGAATAAAAAAACTTTGGGTCTTTTTTGAAAATACGCCATACTCATATTTGATATTAATACCATGTCCTTCAAGTTCGGTTCGGAGGTATTCATCTAACTTTTTGACTTCAATGTTTTCTAATAACTCACTCCTGTCCACATAAAGAAGTTTTTCTCTCTGTTGTTTTATTTTGTGTTGCTTGGTTTTTTGCTCAAGTTTTTGCACTTCATCCTGAATGCTCTGTTGATTTTGTAAAAATTCCTGAAAATAAGGCGTGTTTTTTATATCAATGACCAACTTATCTTTGACATGATTAATAGAAAGGTAAATTTTGTCAGTGAAATTTTTTTCATTAAGATTAAGCGACCACTTAAACCATAAAAATTGTATTATGCTTACTCCTAAGAGTGCAGCACTCATAAGCAACATTATCGTAATAATCGCTTTTTTACTCATACAATTAATTGAACATGTATCTTACCACTGTGCCAGCAGACATATTTGTATTGGAATATGAACCAGGGGTGTAAGGGGTACTGGATTGGTATTCAAAATACAATCTTATGGCCAAATTCTTATACATTTGGTATTCAACGGTAGGATTTAATTGTAAGGACTTCTGCCCTCTGTTTGGCCTTCCCTTCAATGCTTCATCACTCAACAAGTATTGCTGCGTAACTTCATCTCTAAGAGAAAAATCACAATTTATTGTCAATTTTCTGCCTTTTACATTGGTGGATTTAGAATCTTTCTTTTTATTTTTAGCTCCTTTTTTACCTTTTGCATTTTTATCGAGACTACCTCCACCTATGGAAGCAGGTTCTTCTTCCTCCTCATTTGGATCTTTTCTGTCACTTACATCAAATTCATCCTTCTTCTTTTTGGTGTTTTTTTTCTTTTTCGAACCACCGCCAAATCCTTTAAAATTTTCTATTGTATAACCGTAACCAAAAACGAATGAAGAATTGAGCGTTTCGCTCAGCTCATTGGTCGAAGCCCTCAAATCCAGAGTTCTTCCTTTTTTATACTCAAATTTTATTTCCATATTGCTCTTTGTTTTGAGGTCTATGCCTATGAGCGGGCTAAAGTCTTCTTTCATAGTTAATGCGGGAATCTCTATTTTAGCATAATAATTGTTTTTCTCATCTTGTCTAAATGGATTGGCTTCCTGATAGTCAACCCCTGAATTAAAATTGTTTATGCTTAATGTGGATTTGTATCCATGCTTTAAACTAAAACTTGAAAGGAAGTTGCTGAAAAATGGCAATTTACTCAAGCCATCGTACCTCAATTGCCAATTTGGTTTCGGTATATAATCATAAGCTTTTACATTGGCTGTAATATTGGTATTGATACTTCTTGCTTCCGTGTTTGTGTAGGCTGCAAGAAATGCTGGTACCACCACACTATAACTGGCAGGGCCATACCCCTTAGGAAAATTAGGATAATCCGGGTGTCTTGGCGAAAGATTTCCTGCAAGTTTTTCTGCTACTATAGGTCTATTGGCTTTAAATTGAGCAATTAAGTCTTGAGAATTGTCAAATAAAGTATTAAGAGACGAATAGGTAGTTTCTAATGAACCCATATCAAGGCTTGCCAATTGCATAAAGTCAGATTCATTACCAATGCCTTTATTTTTAAATATTTCTGTATGGGTGTTTCTATAATCTTTATTGAAATCAATGTCTATTTTAAAATCTTTAAAAGGTTCCAAAGCCACTTTTAGATTTATATTTTGCCTTTGAGATTGTGTCAACTGATCATTGAAATTACGGCTTGGATTGAACCATTCTTTGTTGTTTTGTAAAAAATTCTTGTCACTGTTTTTGTTTAGATCTGGTTGTATACCAGCAGCAAATTGCCAGCCTGGCGAAGTAAAGCCTTCAGATAATCCGAGCAAAGAAGATTCGGGCATAAATCCAGGTATTAATGTTCCAAATTCTTCTTTGTAATTAAATTTTACAGACCGCAATGACAATAGTGGTCGTATAAGTATTCTTTCTACGATACTTGGTGCCCTGTCTTTTGATTTAGTCTTTGCCTTTTTTTCTTTGGAAGTTTTGTCTTTTCCATCTTTATTAAGAGCTATATCGTTATCGTCCTCCAGCTCACCTTTGTTTCTTTCACCTTTTGACAAAGGGTCACTGTTTTTGGGATCCTTTTCTTTAGCGGTTTCTTTTTTTGATTTATTTTTAGGCCCTCCATTTTCAATTTTTTTGAGGTAATTCCATTTACTGTATAACTTGTCAAACGAAAAAGTAGCATTTAATGACCGCACTTGAGTGTTTTGGATAATGTTCCCTGGTCTATACCTAATAGTGTCTTTTTCTACTATTTTTTGTTCTATAATGATCAATGGTCCGGCTGTCCAAGTATAAGTGGATTTGTATTCGGCGCTTGAGCTGACCCAGTCCATGAGCGGCAATAAGCTGATTGGTAATTTGTAATTTACTGCAAAATTATGGGTATAGCTTTTGGCCCTTCCAAATTTTTTGTAATTGTCCAATCGATATTGATCGGCTTTGGCTTGATTAATTTCATAACCGTCTGATCCCAAAGCCACAACTTTATTAGACTCATTTACCCAATCCCTTAATGAAGAATCATCTCTGATGCCCACTTGACGGTATTCATCCACCACGGAGGTTACATTGGCTTTAAAATTCATTCTTAGCGCTTTGGTCAAATCCCAATCAAGCGTATAATTTCTTTCCCATTTTATTCTTCTATCATCAAATCGATACTCAGGCCCCATAGGTCTTCTAAATACTTTGTAGCCTTCATATTTTTCAAGATTAGTATTGAATCCAAAGTTAGTAGGCAATGGATTGAAATTAAATTCTGAAAGCAGTTTCAAAGCTTTGGGCTTTATAAACTTTAAAGGTTGTATATATTTTGGTTTTCCCGCGAATCCATAATCAACCACTGATTTTTTTTCTGTAACAACATCTGCCCTAATGACAGCGTCAGATTTTTCGGTTTCAGTAAATGAATATGTGCCGCTTAGGTTTTCCAGGCTCCATGGTTTACCTCCTTTTCCCCCTTCTTTTCTTACGTTAGTGACATTGTAGGACGTAATAGTCGTCTTTTCTTTACCTCTGTCTATGATATCCTGTCTTTCCTCAGGCTTTGATACTGCTGCTAATTCTTTGCTGGAAATATCTTCCTGGTAAGGGTCAAATTGTGGTTTTTTAATAGAAGTAGTGTATTGGGCAAAAAACGGGATGTTGATTGGCAGGAATTTTGGCAAAAGTTTTCCAAGCCCAAGTGAAGTGGATGCATCAAACTGAATAATTTCATTCCTCGACCTTTCGAGCAATCGCTGGTCAAGATTACCAAATCCAATACTACTGTAACTAGCCGCTGCATTGATGTCTCCAAAGTCTGCCATTTTAAGTTGGGCTTTGGCTTGTGCCGCATAGGCTCCATCTTCATTTAAACCAATAGCCCTCAGTTCGTTAAACCATGCAGTACCGCAGATACTTTTCATTTCCAGGGAAGTATTTTTAAGCCCAATTTCTATTATTTTCACGTCTCCCAAACTTGGGGTTCCGTGAATGACATAATAGGCACCTGCGTTATCGGGATCGGCAATATATATAGTGTCCTTTGCAGGAGCCGAAGTAGATATTCTTCGCTTTTTGACATCTATAAACCTGCTAAAGATAGCATCAATTTTATTCGTATCCGGCCAAATATTGGCAATATTATTCCCATCACTACTAAAAACACTTGCTTTGACAGGCATGATGTATTCATAATAATTGGTATTGAGGTCTTTGCCAAGTTTAATGAAAACGGACACATCTCCGTCTTTAATTTCACCATCTACCTTAGCCTCAAGATGGGTAAACATTTGAAGTTTTTTATAAAGATTGAGTTTTATGTTGGCAATCTTATTGATGGCTACCTGGCAACCATTTTGCAAGTTGCAAAATTTTATAGCTATGGATTTTTCATCTTGACGAAGATTTGAACCCAATGAACTATTTAAAATTTCTTGTTGAATGCCAGGGACGAGCCTGTATGGTATAGGTTGCCTTGTGAAATTCTCTTCAATACCTACTTCATCAATAGAAAGATCTGGTCTGCTGCCATCCTTACAATCAAGATCTGATTCTCTCCATTGGTTCCTTACCAATTGAAATTCAGCAAATCTGAAAGTCTTTTGTTCTTCAAATTTCGAAAAGTACATGCGCATAAATTGAATGGATCTAAATCCTTCAATGCCCACAGTGGAAGTTGGCTTATCCAAAGGCACAACAAATCTATACCATTTTTCTCCACCATTTCCTTCCTTAAATTGACGATAGTATTGGTTGCCCGCTGTATCTATTTCGCCATTGTTGTTTTTAATTTTGATTTTGTACTCATAATATGCTTCTGCCTGTTCCAAAGACCTGTTGTTGTTTAAGTCCTCAGAATCCGGATTTCGACTACCCCTAAAAAATTGGTTTTTATCAAAATCAGATTGTTTTGGCGTATTGCCTTGGGGTCCATTAAAATTTCTCATTCTGGTTACCATATCAAGGTCCTTGATACTTGCATCATTGTAAAAAAGAAAATTGTCACCAGAGGGGTCTGTTGCCAATGATGGCAAAGTGGAATATTCCTTTAGGTAGTCCTGAAATCTTTCCCTTTCCTGATCATCATTCATACCGTCAAATCCTAAGTCCTGCTGTTCAATTTCTTCAAGCACAAAACCATTGACCAAAGGCACTTTTGTAGGTACATTGCCCCATTTGGTCTGTCTAAGGCTTGTTTCAACGTTTTTAGAAGGCAGTCCATTTTCATAGAATTGCAAATTGTCCCTTAGCACATCTTCGGATACATTGCCTAGATGAAAAGTTAATTCTCCATCTTCATTGTCTGGCTTAGGTTTTCCATCTGCGTCGAGGAATGGATTAAGTACCCAAAATTCAATAAATTGGTAGTTGTTGGCTTGAAAATCATTGTTTTGAAAATACCTCATAATGCCACCCCATCTGCTTTTTGGGTTTTTAAGTTTTATCTGGTTATCTTCAATTTTTGTGCCGTTTGTATACCCCGGTATTCCGTCTAATTTATCAAAATTATATGGCCCTCTTAATTCAGGATAATAACTTAAATCAAAAGTAAACAACTGGTTGATCCCGGTTTGTACCTGCCTGTTAAATAATTCAGTCTGTAAAACCAATCTTGAATACGGGTTCTTTTTCCCCGCCTGGTCATTGGTATTGACCGATTGGTCAATCTGGTACCACGACAACTTGGCCCTATTTGCCCCGTAGGTAAGATCATTGGTAAGCTCACTTTCTCCAAATTCTGGAGGAGTACTGCATAAAATCCAAGAATTTGAATTAAACCCGCCTAAAGTAAAACCACTCAATGCACCCTCAAAATCATCTATATTGATAACACCACCTTCATCTTTGTTTTTTTGTTGTGAATTGATGGCTTTGTTATGTCCGGGCTTTAGATAAGCAGCTTCCGCATTGAATGCAAAAGAAGATTCAGCTTTGGTACTGTAAAAAGGGAGTTTGTCCAGCATGTTTGTAACCCAGGGAACCTTATCACTATAGTTCATATCCAAACCAAATATTCTATTATTGATTGGGTCGTCCCCTACATTTACTTTCTGTGTAAATGGCCGCTCCCATAACCTAAGATAGGTAGCACCCATGGTAAATTTTTTACTAAAATCATAATCAATCCGTGCCCCTACCATCGATTTATTTAATGTAGAAAAAGCAGACTGGTCTTCATAGTTGACATTGATAGGTGTGCCTTGAGAAAGATAAGCTGGATTCAATACCCTTAATTTACCAAGCGAGTAGTCAATTTCATAATCCACTCCTTCGATAAGACTTATGCCCCCGGCAGTTACCTTTACCCCATTTCTTGGAACAAAAGGACCGAGGTTTATTTCACCAGAGGTACTCGATTTTACCCGGCCCTTCATGATGAATTTATTTTTGTCCAAAAACAATTGTTTTGCGATGACAACGGATGTATCATACAGTTGTTGGTAACTGTATGTTTTAATTAATTCTGGGTCTTTTAACACAGCGGAAAGTGAAGAGCCAAATGGCTCCAACACTGGAAATACGATAGATCCGGTTTTTTCATTGACCGTGATACCCGGCACATAATCAAATACACCATCTGATTGTGGATCACCAAATCTATTGAGTGTATCTAATTTAAATATACTTAACAATGGTCTAAACCGCAGTTCAGGAATAAATTTCAAAGGTTCTCCGCCTCCTAAATCATTTTTATAAAAAATATCAAATTGAAAACCCTCTTTGTTGAGTTGATTTGTTCTAAGGTTGTACACATTCTTCATCATCAAGTCCCATATAGGAAGAGTAACTTTTTGGTTGCTGGGTTTAAGTAATTTTACAAAAATTACTTTCTCAGATTTGATGGTATCTCTAGTATTTGTATTGTTGGTTGGTCCTCTTTCACTGCCTGTTTCCAAATTCTGCCCTGATAATTGTCCGACAGTATATACTGAATCACAATTTTGTGTGAAATAATATTTATAAGCTACTCCGAGTCTTTGGTCTGGCCTCAATCTTAAGTTTAATGAGATATACCCTAGCTGTGGATTATAAGTATATTCACTGGAATTGAGCAAACGACCTCTAAATGTCTCAAAATCAGTGGACTGTTCCAAAGCAAATTTTCCTTTCAATACTGTAGTAATGTACTCTAAGTTACTGGATGTATCGTTTTCAATCAATTCTTTGTAAATACCATTAACTCTATTGTCTGCCAATGGAAGACCGTTGTCGCCTAGAAAATTTCTATTGCTATTGGAGTTGATGGTAAGTGGAGGATAATCGATTTTCAATTTATTGTTTCCATATTTGTTAACATCGGCTTCTGCCAGGTCTGCAATAGCTGCAATGTTGGTCTGCCCAATTTGGTAGTCGGGTCTGTCATCTGAAATCCACACTTGTATTTGCGCCAATCTATAGGAAGACGTAATAAATGGAATATTGATCAAAGAACTTTCGTAGGTTCCCCGATTGTAATGCGATAAGAAGAAGTGTCTATTTTCGTCATATTCATCCGGCTTTATTTCAAAGTCCTGAATCGAAGCACCATTTTCAATTTTAATGCTATTTTGTTTAGACAATTGCTGAGAGGCCAATAAGGTCATTCTAAGATGCCCAAATTGAAGATCTGTCTTCAAACCCATGAGGCTTTGTGCTCCTTGTATCAATGTCCCTTTAAGAGGCAAACTAACATTTCCGGCCTCAATTTTCTTTACTATATCATCTTCATTGAATGCTTCTGAATCGTACTTCAGTTTTATCTGTTGGTCAAAATTAAATGAAGATTGAGCGTCATAATTAAAATTTAGTTTTAATTTGCTTCCTACATTGCCATCTACTGTAAGTCTTGGTTTTAACTCCACCGGATCCAATGGGTTCCAAGGGCTAGTCCGTCCTCCAGTGGCAAATACACCAGAACTCCTGTAATAAGTAAAAAATCCCAATGTAAGGTCAATACCGCCCTGAGGCTTAACATTGATTTCAGTACCTCCAAACAATCTATCCACCAAACTTTTTTGAATGTCTATTTTTGACATTGGGTCTATCTTGCCAGCTGCTGAAGCTTTTTTATTGGATTGAATACCTGCTAAATTTTTAAAGTATTCTCTTTCTTGTTCTTTGGACTTATATTCAAGGTATTCTTCAAAAGTCATATATGTAGGCGTTCTGTAATACTCGTTGCCTATTTTTTCAAAGATGATGTATTTTCCGGTTTTGGCATCAAATTCAACTTTTTGCTCAAGAATGTTGGGTGTAATGTCAAAAGGGTTTTTAGATTTATCAGTAATAAAATCACCTTTTCTGTCATTAAATGGTATTGTATCAAGAACTACTTTTGATTTAATTTGGCAAGCGGATTGATATGGGTCAGGCAAAGTTATTGCCTTAGCTTGTGGCAGTATACAAAATAAAACAGCAAATAAAATAAGCGTGTAAACTAGTCTGTTCATTAAATATTCAATTCTTTTCTTCTTCAAAGTAATCTTAAAGGAACTTAAACGCTTTTTTCTAATAGAATAATACATTTATCTTATTTTTATTTAACATGAGCCAAAATGAAGCATCGGAAATTGCATAACATACCTTATTTCATTGCTCAATTCATTTGTTTTAATACATTTTTAATCAATTCTTCCACATTGCTGATGCTTTCATTTTTGACCATAGCAGCATTTATATGTTTTTCCAAACCTGCTTTTGGAAACCCAAGCGCCATAAGCGCCGCCATCGCTTCTTCCTTAATTGGTGATTTATATGTCCCGGAGTTTGAAAGTGCAGATGGTTCAATTCCTGCAGTTTTAATGATTTTGTCTTTTAGGTCTAAAATAATGCGCTTGGCAGTTTTAGGTCCAATGCCTTTTACTTTGCCAAGGGTAAATTCATCTTCATGGATAATGGCTTTTCGCAATTCTTCGGTATTCATGTAGGATAAAATGACTCGGGCGGTGTTGCATCCTATGCCAGATACTGATATCAGTTGTACAAACATCTGTCTTTCGTCTTCATCGTAAAATCCATACAAGCTTATATCGTCTTCCCTCACATGCATGTGTGTATAAATAAGGGCTTCGACTTTACCATCTAGTTTACTAAAAGTACTCAAACTTATGTTGACATGATAACCTACACCTGCGGCTTCCAGGTAGAAATATGCAGGTGTCTTGTGCGTAATAATCCCTTTTAAATATCCTATCATGCTTTTTTTTAATTAATAAAAATTACCACAATGCGCTTATCGCATTGGTAACCCAATTAAAAATGAATAAACAAAGGTAGAAATTTATTCGATATATTACGATTTTTATTAATGTATAAAATATAATTAATTAGCTAAATGGCTATAATTATTCGGCCTAAAAATGCATAAGGTCTCTAAATTGTTGAATTCTGTCGTCTATCTGCTTATCCGTTAAATTTTTCAACTTATTAATAGCAAATTCTTCCACACAAAATGAAGCCATAGCTGATCCAAAAATAATGGATTTTTTCAAATTATTGTAACTAGTATCGTCTGTTTTGGCCAAATAACCCATCATGCCACCCGCAAAAGAGTCTCCTGCTCCTGTAGGGTCAATCACTTTTTCTAATGGTAACGCTGGGGCAAAGAAAACGTTGCCATCGTGAAAAAGCAGGGCTCCATGCTCTCCCTTCTTGATTACCAAATACTTAGGTCCCATAGCATGAATTGCTTTGGCTGCTGTCACCAATGAATGCTCGCCACTCAGTTGACGGGCTTCTTCATCATTGATTGTAAGCAAATCCACTTTTTTGAGTACTTCTTTAAGTTCAGGTAAAGCGATATCCATCCAAAAATTCATGGTGTCTAAACAGATAAGTTTCTGACTACCATCTAATTGAGTCAACACACTCATTTGTATAGATGGAGTCAAATTACCAAGCATCACATATTTGCAAGATTTGTAGCTTTGGGGTAATATTGGGTTGAAGTCAGCTAAGACATTAAGATCTGTTGTAATAGTGTCTCTGGAATTCATGTTTTGATGGTACTTTCCTTCCCAAAAAAAACTTTTTCCTTCAGGTATGATTTCAAGTCCCTCAAGATTGACCCCTCTTTTTTTAAGCGCATCTATCTCCGCCTGTGGAAAATCACCACCAATAACTGCAGAGAGGTAGATATCTTTGGTAAAATAAGAAGCAGCATAGCTTATGTACGTGCATGCACCGCCAATGACCATTTCAGCTTTGCCATATGGGGTCTCTATTGTATCAAATGCTACAGTTCCAACTGTTAATAAACTCATGGTTTATATGAATTTTAATCCAATTTTATCACAAAATTGTGGTCAATTAATGCAAAAGTCTTGATTCCTCAAAATAAAAAAAGGGGAACAATTCGAATTGCATCCCCTAATCTTGGTGGGAAGTACTGGATTCGAACCAGTGACCCCCTGCTTGTAAGGCAGGTGCTCTGAACCAGCTGAGCTAACCTCCCAAGACTTTAAAATATTAAATTTTCAAAAGCGACTGCAAAGATAGATATCTTTTTGATCTACACAACTTTTTTAATGAAAAATAAATTCCTATTCCAACTAAGCATGCATTTCCAATTATCATATATTTAACAGGGTAGTTTTTAGATAGAACCGCAGAAATTTTACAAGAAATTATGCTTCAAACTCCAGCAATCTTTCTTTTATATATGTATCAAAATTGTCTTTTTCGCCAAAAATCAACTCCACTTCAATAGGTAAAACAAAAATGGGTACCTGATTTTGGTAAAGTATGTCTCTAAAAGGTATCAATCTTACTGCATCTTTTTCAGTTGTAAGTATATATTTAGTTGTTGCTTGTCTATCATTAAATGTCTTAATGATAGAATTGATGTCGTCAATATCAAAGTTGTGGTGATCTTCATATTCAATACTAATATGACTTTTTGCTTTTTTTTCGAGGTATTGGACCAGGTAATTGGTATTGGCAATAGCGCTTATCATAATGACATCGTGGTCATTTGTAATGTCCATTACATAATTGGGACTATAGAAATGATAAATCCTTCCATAATTGTATTTAGTAAAATATACTCTTTGGCCAGAGGTCGGTTTTATTTCTGCAATTAATTTTTTTCTCGCATCATCAGCCATTTCTTCAGGGCATTTTGATACAATGATTATATCGGCTCTTTTGTACGCTGACCGCCATTCCCTCAGTCTACCGGAAGGCAATAAATAATCGTCTGTAAAAGGAAGTTCATATTGCGTAAGCAGGATATTAATATAAGGCTGTACAGACCTATGTTGAAATGCATCGTCAAGGAGTACTGTCTGAATATTGGGGTATCTCTGAATCATCTGTGGTATGGCTATTGCCCTGTTTTCACAAACTGCTACTGGCATGCCTTGGAATTTCCTTGCATACATCAATGGTTCATCTCCACTTGTAAGGGCTGTGTCATGAGGGGACACAAATCTGAAACCTGTAGTCTCTCTATTGTATCCTCTGCTCAATGTAGCTAGGTCAATATAAGGTTGCAATGTTTTTATCAAATATTCAATGTGCGGTGTCTTTCCTGCTCCGCCTATAGACAAGTTTCCCACCGAAATTAGCGGTATGCTGAATTTTGATGGTTTGATTATTTCACCATCATACAGCATGTTTCTAAAAGATACACCTATCCCATATAGAAAGCTAATAGGTGTTAATAAGATTGACAAAGTCAAGCTCCCAAATAATTTCGATTTTTTAAATCTAACTGACATAAATAATAATTAAAGACTTTATCAAGCCTAGTATTTATAACTAAAAATTACAGTTTGGATTATTTAATTCCTAATATTGACTTGTATCTTTTTTGGTCTCTTAATAAGGCTATAGCCTCATCAACTTCTTTGTCTTTTTTGAGTTTGTGCTTGGTTTTACCTTTTAAATAATAGTATCGGGAAATTATTTCTTTTTCAATTTCAACAATGATTTCATCTTTATACTTGATATAATCTTTTGCTTTGATTGTGGCAATTTTTTCTTTTAAAGCCGATAAATCGCTGGACAATATATTTTTTAGCTCATTGTTTTTTTGACTCACGTCTGAAAATTGGTTAAGTTCCTTTTCTCCTTCAGAGAGGTAAGTGAAGTTTTGTTTCTTCAAAAA